>JAAXWU010000180.1 GCA_013334855.1 Chlorobaculum sp.
ACCGGCTGGCTCTGCTGGAAAAATCCGCGCCTCAATTCGATCATTTTTCTTTCCTGCGCATCATTCAAACCGAGCATCTGTTTCATATTCCGGCGATTCTGACGTGCATGCCTGGCATCCGGGCCCCGGCCATAACCACGGCCATCAACAGATCCCGAGATGCCTGGCCGCACGCATGGTGCAGACTCAACGTTATTGGCAGCGAACACCGTACCGGCGCTTCCCAAAAGCCCTGCAAGGAAGGCCGTCATTACAAACTTCTTTTTCATCGTTGTACTTTCATTTTCATTTCAATTCGAGGCGCCTTGAATTCATCGTTTGGGATCCTTTTCTCCCCTTATGACGACGTGAGCGAACAAATCCTGCGCTCATGCGATATTTTTTGACGAGACACGGTGACGATGGTCGTAACCCAAATGAGAAAAAAGATTTACCGGAAAATAGCCTTGTGGATAAAGGGGAATAAGAGGCGAGAAAAGCTTCAGATAAGGTTCAGATCATCTGGCGATGATATTCGAGCGTCCAGAGATTTTTCGACTGGTCGAGCAGGGTGATCTTGACGCCGAAACCCTCCCGGATGAAGGTGATGATGTCGCGGTTGTCGCGATATGACTCGAAGTTCTCTTCGTTGCCGAACTTGTCAACGTAGTGACGGAAGACCTCGTCACGGTCGCCCTGCGTTTCAAAGGTGACAATGACGACATGATCGACGGTGGAGACGCTCACTACGCTTTTTTTGCGATAGAGATCGATCCACGACGGCATCTCTTTTAACGAAGATTCCTGCGCTTTGTCGGAAGATGACACTATCGCGCCAAAAAGATCGGTCAGCGGATTGTTGTTCCGGTCAGAGCTTGCAGCGCAGCCGCTCAACCCGATGCACGCCACAACCGAGGCCATAGTCGCTATGCCTGTTTTACGTATGCCAGATTTTCTTTCGACCGGGAGTGATTGGTTCAGCGAGCTGTAGAGTGTCATCGTAACTTTTATAATGGGCTTTATTGGCGGGAACTTACACATTTTTTTCAATAAACAAAGGGCTGCCGCAATCCGTTTTCATAATTGTCACTGCGCTAAGCGGTGTATGCTCTTTTTTTATCGATCATTGATTATTTTTCCCTGCCGCCTGGCGGGCCTCGCGTTTCCATGAACTCGCCTCGATCACCTCAACAAGCCGTTCGCCCATGCCGACCCGAAGCAGATATATCACCCTCGGCGGCCACCGGCACCGGTATATCGACACCGGAGGCAGCTCGCCCGTGATGCTGCTCCTGCACGGCATCTCGTCGTCGCTCGACTACTTCGGCCCGTCGATTCCGCTGCTCGCCCGCTCGTTCCGCGTGCTCGGCCTCGACCTGCTCGGCTTCGGCGAATCCGACAAACCGCAGTCGATTTCGTACTCCCTGCATCTGTACGCCAGCCTCATTTACGAGTTTCTCAGCAAAACCGGAGCGCCTGACGGGGGCAAGGTGTACGCCACGGGCCACTCGATGGGCGGCAAGTATCTGCTCGCGACCGCGCTCCTCTATCCCGGCGCATTCACGAAGATGGTGCTCTGCAACACCGATGGCTTCATCGTTCTGCCAGCGTTCGCGAGGGCGCTCAGTCTGCCGGGCGTGCGCCATCTGCTCAAGCCGCTCGTCACCGGCGAGCGCGTCGCCTCGAAGATGCTCGACGTGGCGATCCACAACCGGCAAGCCATCGAGAGCGACGCCTGGCGGCGGGTGCTCGACGTCGCACGCGACCGCGAGGCGTTCGAGACGGTCATGAGCCTGAACCGCCACATGTTCAAGCTCGACCTGAAGCGCACCGGTCTGCGGGCGAGGCTCGGCGAGTTGACGCTGCCTGTGCTGATCATCTGGGGAGACCGGGATCGATACCTGTCGCCCAGGTTTGCCCATATCGCCAGGCGGGAGCTGCCGAACGCGAAGCTGCTCCTCTTCCGGGAGTGCGGCCACTCCCCCATGCTTGAATATCCGGAGCGCTTCTCGAAGGCCATCACGGAATTTGTTTTTCAGGAACCTCCACTGGTTTAAGTAGTTATGCTCATTACATTTGAAGGTATCGACGGGGCTGGAAAATCGACCCAGGCCGTGTTGCTCAAACGCCATCTCGAGGAGCTGGGGCGCAAGGTCATGACCCTGCGCGAGCCGGGTGGCACGCCGGTCGCCGAGGAAATTCGCGAGCTTTTGCTCGAAAGCCGCAACGATATTACCCCGGTCGGCGAGCTGCTGCTCTTTGCGGCCAGCCGCGCTGAACTCGTGCAACAGGTCATCCTGCCCGCGCTCGAAAGCGGAAGCGACGTGATTCTCGACCGCTTTTTCGACTCGACCACCGCCTATCAGGGGTACGGGCGCGGCCTCGATCTCGGGATGCTCGCCGAAATCAACCGGATCGCCTCATGCGGCCTCGTGCCAAATGTCACCTTTTACCTCGACCTTACGCCGGAAGATGCGCTTATGCGGAAATTTTCCGAAAAATCCCTGCCGCTCGCCTTCGAATCCGAAGAGCTGGATCGCATGGAGAACTCGGGACTCGACTTTTACCGGCGGGTGCGAAGCGGCTACCACGCCATCGGCGCTGAAAACCCGGATCGCTTCGTCATGATCGACGCGCTCCTGAGTCCGGCGGAGATTCATCGCAGAATCGTCGCGAGCTTCGATGCGCTCTCAGCAAAAAGCTGACAAAGCAGGCACAACGGAACCGGAAACATGATTATCTTGTTCTGTGACTGATCAATATAGATGTATATTTTATTGGGTAGCCGTCACTTTTTTTGTAAATTTACGCTTCAGTTCATCACCATTCTCCTTCTGCCGACTTCACATGCACAGTACGATCGTCAATGAAAGAAGTCTCCGTACCTGCAACTTTCCGATCACCTTGCAGGATATCAGGACGCTCAAGGAACTCTATCGGCTCAAAGCCGAAACGAAGGATCTGAGAGAGCCTATAGTCCGGAACATCATGAAGCAGCGCGTGGTCGGCAAGGGGTGCCTCGAATCCCTGAAGAACGCGCTCTACTCGCTCGAAACCATCTACATCGACGACTACACCGGCCAGCGCCTCTTGCGCCTCGACGGCATGAAGCAGATCGAGGTTGACCTCACCTACGAAATCCGCGAGCTGCAGAAGGATATTTACTATCTCGAATACGGCGAAGACCGCTTCATCGAGTACCTGGCGAAATTCATCCCCGGCTTCACCGATTACGTCACCGAAGGGGTGGAGATGCTGCGGGGCAAGTCGTTCAGCGCCTTCATCACCGACCGCGACGGCACCACCAACAACTACTGCGGGCGGTACCGTTCGTCGATCCAGCCGATCTACAACTCGGTCTTCCTGTCGCGCTTCGCCAAGCACTGCTGCCGCTATCCGATGATCGTCACCTCGGCGCCGCTGAAGGATTTCGGCATCCTGAACGTCTCGATCAACCCGGAGCACATCTTTGTCTACGCCGGCTCGAAAGGGCGCGAGTTCATCGACATCGACGGCAATTTCCACTCGTTCCCGATAGAGACCGGCAA
>JAAXWU010000181.1 GCA_013334855.1 Chlorobaculum sp.
CGGGTGAAGCCGGGCAGGATCGACTGGGCGGCCATCGGGGTGTAGAGCACCTTGTCGCGCACGACGAAGATGTTCTCGCCGCTGCCCTCGGCCACGTAGCCGTTGACGTCGAGCGTCAGCCCTTCGGCGTAGCCATCCATCAGCGCCTCCATCTTGATGAGCTGCGAGTTAAGGTAGTTGCCGCCAGCCTTGGCCAGCGACGGCATGGTGTTGGGGGCGAGGCGGTTCCACGAGGAGACGCGCACATCGACGCCGTTTTCAAGCACATCCTCGCCGAGGTAGGAACCCCACTCCCAGGTGGCGATGGCCACCTCGATGGCCGCAAGATGCGGATTGACGCCAAGCGCGCCGGGGCCGCGGTAGACCAGCGGGCGAATGTAGCACGCCTTGTGGCCGTTGGCACGGATGGTGGCGATGCAGGCCTCCTTCAGCTCGGTTTCCGAGTAGGGAATCTCTATGCGGTAAATTTTCGAGGAGTCCCTGAGGCGGCGGATGTGTTCGTCGAGAAAGAGAATCGCCGAGCCTTTGGGCGTCTCATAGCAGCGGATTCCCTCGAAGGTGGACGAACCGTAATGGATGACATGCGACATGATATGGATCTTGGCGTCGTTCCAGTCGATCAGCTCGCCGTTCATCCATATTTTCTCAGACTTTATCATGACGATTGCGTTGTGTTGATAAACAGTTTCGGTATGAACCTGAAAGATACTCTGTTTTGGCTTTTTTGAAAGGGAGGAAGGCTAATTTGGGCGGAAGCTGTGCAGTGTGGACGATGTGGACTTTGTGGACAAAGTGGACTGAAGAGGAGGCCGCCAGGAGCAATTCTTTTTCCACGGCGGCCTCTTCGTTCACATTCCTCAGTAAATCCGTTCGTACACGCCTTCGACTTCGCGCATGATCGGCTCGAACTCTACCGGCTTTCTGCCGAAGCAGATGCCGAGCGATTCGTACATGGCTACATGTTCCAGGTCTACGTAGCGCTGGGCAATGGCTTTGGTGGAGTCGATGTACTCGATTTTGCGGCCTTTGACCTTGGAGATGGTCACGCCGGTCTTGCCGTCGAGCAGAAGCAGCACAGCGGCGGCTCCGGCCTCGAAGCCGAAGTTGATGTCGTAGGCCGAGGAGTGTCCGGCGCGCACCAGGTGGCCCGGATGGACTTCGCGCACTTCGGGAATTTCATAGATGCCCTCGACGAACATGCCGGTCTCCTTCATGAAGAGCGGCATACGGGCATCGGTTTTGAAGCGTTTCTGGATCTGCTGGCAGACATACTTGCCCGCCCCGGCCAGCTTCTTGTGCCCGAAAGCGTCAAGACCTGCCGATTCATCGACGATGTCCGTGCCATCGGCGTTTTTCATCCCCTCGGCCACCACGATGGTGTAGGTGCCGCTGTGCACGTCGCTCTGGCGGATGCGGCGGGTGAAACGCTCGACGATGTGCTCGTACATGACATCCCAGTCCACCGGAATTTCGGGGATCAGGATGCAGTCCGCCTCGGCGGCCACGCCACTGCGGAAGGCAGTGTGGCCTGCGTAGCGTCCGAACACCTCGGTGACCAGCACGCGGTTGTGGGTGCGTCCGGTGGTCTTGAGGTCCTCGACGAACTGCGCGATGCGGTTGATGGTCGAGTCGCCACCAACCGAGTAGGTCTGGAGATCGAGGTCCATCGTCTTCGGGCAGTGGATGCACTGGATGCCGTTGTGGTTCAGGTCGATCATGACGCTGCCCGAGTCGTCGCCGCCGCTGATGATGAGGGCGTCGAGATCGAACTTTTTCATGCCAATCTTGATCCGGTTGTACTTGTCGGGATTGCTGATCGCCTTGATCTTCACCCGCGAATGTCCGGCTTCCGATCCTGCGAAGCTTGCCTCGAACTGGTCGAGACGCGCCTCGTCGAACCTGACCAGCCGATCCTGGTTCAGGAGGTTGTACAATCCGGCATAGCCGTTGGGGATTACGTACAGTTCAAGCCCCTTGTTCAGGGCCATGAGTGCGGCTCCCTTGATGACGGCGTTCAGTCCGCCGCAGTCGCCGCCGCTGGTAAGAATTCCGATTTTCTTCACGCTGCTGTCTCCTTGTCGCTCAGGTTAGTTTTTAACAGCTTAATTTGATTTATTACACCATTGTTGCATGGTGCTGATTATGAAACCAAGATAGAGTATTTGGCTGATATTTCATTGCTGCAAGATGAAATACGGTGCGTTGAATTTCCTGAATCCATTCAAGCATGACCTTTCTCGACCATCTTCGCTTTGCCTGGGTGCATCTGCGGGAGCGGAAGCGCCAGACGGCCCTCACCGTGCTCGGCGTGGCGGTCGGCTCGGCGATGATGATCACCACCATCGCCATGACGCGCGGATCGGCGATGAACGTGTTCCTGAGGCTCATCGATGTCGCGCCGCACATCACCATCGGTGCGGACAGGGTCGCGGCGGAGGTGCCCGACAATCTCATCGGCATCATGCAGGGGCGCGTCTCCTTTGTCCGCAAGAATGTGACGACCGACCGGAAGGTGGTGATCAAGAACTACAGCCAGGTGGTCGCGACGGTCAGTCCGATACGCGAGGTGGTCGATATTTCCCCGTATGTCACCAGCAAGCTGCTCGCCCGCAACAAGAACCGCTTCACCCCCTGCTTCGCCAAAGGGGTCATGCCCTCGCTCGAAGGGGGAATCGCCGGGCTGAAAAAGAATCTGCTCGACCCGGAAGCGCTCGCCGAGCTGGCCTGGACGCCGAACGGCATCATTCTCGGCTCTATGCTCGCCGACAAGCTCAAGGCGGAGTATCGCGACACGATCATGCTGGTGGACAAGGCGGGGCACGAGTATCCGGTGCTCATCGTGGGGCGCTTCAGGAGCGGCTTCAACGCCAAGGACGACAAGGAGGCCTACGTCAATCTGGCGCTGGCGCAGAGGATGGAGTCGCTGCCAGCCAACAGCGTCACCGGCATCGGTCTGCGGATTTCCGACATCGACGAGGCCGACGCCATCGCGGCGAGGATCGAGAGGCTGACCGGCTACGACACCAAAAGCTGGAGCGAAAGCAACAAGAACGTGATCGATTTCTACAACCGCAACGGCATCATTACAATGGTGCTGGTGAGCTTCGTCTTTGTCGTTGCCGGGCTTGGCGTGTCGTCGGTCATGACGACCGTGGTGCTGCAAAAGGTGAAGGATATCGCCATCCTGCGCTCGATGGGCTTACAGCGCAAGAGCATCACGCGCATCTTCATGCTCGAAGGGCTGCTTATCGGCACCTTCGGGGTGCTGGTAGGCAGCCCGGTCGGCCACCTGATCTGCGACCTCATCAGCCGGATCCGTTTCGCGCCAAGCAGCGCGGGGGTCATAAGCGCCGACCGGCTGCTGATCATCGAATCGCCCGATGCGCATCTTCTTGTGATAGCGTTCGGCATCGTGATCGCCGTGATCTCCTCGGTGGGGCCTGCCCGACGGGCGACGAGCTATTTGCCGGTACGGGTGCTGCGAGGCGAGGTGGGGTAGAATGTAAGATTGTGGACGAAGTGGAC
>JAAXWU010000182.1 GCA_013334855.1 Chlorobaculum sp.
CCAAGGCGATCCAGATCAACGAAACCCTTCTGACCATCGGCAATGGCTATCTCAATATCCGGGGCAGCCTCGAAGAGCTTCCACCGGGAAATTGCGGCGGCATGTATCTTGCGGGCATTTACGACAAATCGGAGGCCGATGTCGAGGAGCTGGTCAAGTGCCCGATGTGGACTGACGTGTCGGTCTGGCATGAGGGGGACAAGTTCTGCCTGTCGTGCTGCCAGGCGCTGGAGCATGAGCAGATTCTCGACATGAAAAAAGGGATACTGCACCGGAGCACCACTTTCAAGACTCACCAGGGACAGATCCTCACGCTCGAAACCTCGCGCCTCGTGTACATGCACGATCCCCATCGCGGCTACATGCGGGTGCGGATCACGCCGAGAAATTTTTCCGGCCAAATCCGCGTCCTCTCGGGGCTGAACGGTGAGGTCTACAACCGGGGCTACTTTCCACGCGAAAAGTACAAACACCTGCTGCTTGAACGGATCGAGCGGGGGCGGAACTTCATGTATCTCGAAATGAAGACCCGCCAGCAGGGCATCCGCATCGCCGAAGCCGCGTCGTGGAAGATGGTTTCCGGTTCGGCCCCGATGCTCCGCTGGGAGCCGAGGATTTACGGAGAGAAGTTCACCAGCGAGATCACCATCGAGGCGCTGCGGGGGCATACCTACAGCTTTGAAAAGCATGCCGTCGTCATGAGCAGTTGCGATGTGCCGGAGCAGTGCTCCACCAATATGATCAGGGAGGCGATCTGCAATCTCAGGGACTATATCCGCCTCGGAGCGGTGGCCGAAGTCCGTCAGCATATCGATGCCTGGCGCGATCTCTGGCAGCAGGCCGACGTGCGCATCGACGGCGACGCCAAAGCCCAGCAGGCGCTGCGTTACAACATCTACCAACTGCTGATCAACGGTCCGCCAAAGCCCGGCCCCATCGGCGCGAAGTTTCTCAGCTCGGAGGGGTACATGGGGCACGTCTTCTGGGATACGGAAATCTTCATCCTGCCCTTCTATATCCACAACTTCCCGGCGATGGCGCGCAACGTGCTGATGTACCGCTGCAATACCCTGCCCGGCGCGAAGAGGAACGCCGCGAACACGGGATACGCGGGGGCGCGGTTCGCCTGGGAGTCGGCGACTACCGGCGAGGATGTGACGCCGCGCTTCGCCTCCAGGCTCGAAAAGACCATCCGGCTGATTTACACCGGCACCGAGGAGGATCACATCGTTTCTGACGTAATTTACGGCGTGGAGCGCTACTTCAGGGTGACTGGCGATGAAGAGTTTCTGCTGCACTGCGGTCTGGAGATCGTCTTCCTCACGGCGCGGTTCTGGGCGAGCCGGGTGGTGAAGCGGGGTGAGCGATACGAAATCCACACGGTTATCGGCCCCGATGAGTTCCACGAGCACGTCAACAACAACGCCTACACCAACTATCTGGTCAAGTGGCATCTGCGCCTGGCGGCCATGCTGGTCAAACATGTCGCGAAAACTTCGCCGGAGGTTTTGCGGGAGCTTTCGGAGAAGATTGCTCTCGGCGACGACGAACCCGCCCACTGGCTCGATATCAGCCGCCGCCTCAAGTTCAACCAGAATGCCGAGACCGGCCTGATCGAGCAGTTCGACGGCTATTTCTCCCTCAAGGATCAGGTCATCATGCGTTGCGACCGCACAGGCCATCCGGTGCTGCCCAAGGGGGTGAATTTTCGCAACATCGCACGAACGCAGCTCATCAAGCAGGCCGACGTGCTACTCATGATGCTGCTCTTTCCGCACTCCTTCACCATGGCTGAAAAGAAAGCCAACTACGACTACTACGAGCCGCGCACGGCGCACAAATCCTCCCTGAGCCACTGCACGCACGCCATGCTGGGGCTTGCTGTCGCCGAACGCGCCAACGCCTACCGCTACTTCATGAAAACCGCCCTCTTCGATCTCGAAAACCTGCACGATAACACCGAACTCGGCATTCATGCGGCCTCGGTCGGCGGAAGCTGGCAGACGGTCATCCACGGATTCGGCGGTCTGACGCTCAAATCCGACCGGATCGTACTGAATCCGTGGCTGCCGAAAAAGTGGGAGCGCCTCGCGTTCAAGGTCAAATGGCGCGAACGCACCGTTCATCTCGACATCACTCATCACGAGGTGGCGATCACGATCGAGGCCGCTTCGGAGATGACCCTGCCTTGCACGCTTTACGGCCAGACGCACAACATCCGTACCAACGAATCCTGCACGCTGAGTTACTGTCCGGCAAGATGAAACACGAATTGACACGATGAAAAAACTGAGAATAGCGCAAATATCCCCACTGATTGAAAGCGTTCCGCCAAAGAAATATGGCGGTACGGAGCGGGTCGTTTACTACCTCACCGAAGGACTGGTCGAGCGGGGGCACGAGGTGACGCTTTTCGCCTCCGGGGACTCGGTCACCAGCGCCCGCCTTGTCGCTCCGGTGAAACAAAGCCTCCGGCTTGGAAAGAAAGTCCATTCAACCATCATCATGCACATGCTGATGCTCGCGAAGGTGTACGAAGAGATGTCGGGAGAGTTCGACATCATCCACTCGCATCTCGAATTTCTCACGCTGCCTTTTGCCGCCCGCGTTTCGACACCGACCGTATTGACCATGCATGGCCGACTCGATGTTCCCGACTATGTTGATATCCTGAAACGCTATGCCAACCAGCAGTATGTCTCTATCAGCGACTCCCAGCGAGCGCCGGCGCCGGGCATCAACTGGGCGGGTACGGTCTATCACGGCTATCCTGAAAACCTGTTCGAGTTCAATCCCGATCCGCAGGACTATTTTCTCTTCCTCGGCCGGTTTTCGGAGGAGAAGCGCCCCGACGAGGCGATCCGGCTGGCAAAGGCGTGCAAAATCCACCTGAAGCTCGCCGCCAAAATCGATCCCGCCGACAAACTCTATTTCAAGAACAAGATCGAACCGCTGCTCGACAGCCCCTACATCGAGTATATCGGCGAGGTGGACGACACCCGGAAACATGAATTGCTCAGGAACGCCCGTGCGCTGCTCAATCCCATCGACTGGCCCGAGCCGTTTGGCCTCGTGATGATCGAGGCGCTCGCTTGCGGCACGCCGGTGATTGTGCGGCGTTGCGGTTCCAGTCCCGAGGTGATCATCAACGGGGTCAGCGGATTTGTCTGCGATAGCCAGCTCGATTTCATCCAGGCGATCCGCAATATCGATGAGGTATCGCGGGCGGCGTGCCGGAGCGAATTCGAACAGCGCTTCACTCTGGGGCACATGGTTGAAAATTATGAAGCGCTTTACCGGAAGATCATCGCTGCCTCCTCCGCTCGCCCTGCGCTCAACAGCAAAACGCCGAGAGTATTGCCGCAAGCGCCCCGGAGCGAGGCACGATTTTGATCTTGCAGGAACGGCTCGAAAGGTTATTATGATGGGTGAAGCGCCGGGGTGAAGGAGAATTTATACGCCGTCCGGCGATTGCAACCAGACATGAAAAGCGCCTTGGAGTTCGTTCATCTTCACACCCACAC
>JAAXWU010000183.1 GCA_013334855.1 Chlorobaculum sp.
ACACCAGCTTTTCGGGTATCGGCTTTTGCAGCATATTCGGAATCAGAAAACACCAATACGTGGGTCACAGACTCATCCGTAACCATCTTCTCCATGAACACGTATTTATCATCACCTTCATTGAGATCCCAGACATCAAGAACAACATCAACACCGTCGCTCAGCATCTGCTCAGCCCACTGGCGAATACGAGCTTGATGACCCGGAGATGACCAGCTATAAGAAATAAATGCTCGTGGACTCAAAGATACCTCCATTGTAATATGAACATAATGACCATAATGTAATACGCACGCGATACCTCACCAATAACATTGTTGATATAATAAAGGAGATAATATGCAAAAAGGCTGCACCATTGCTGCTCCGAGGCATCTTTGCTCTTCGTAAATCTGTCGTCCAGCGCTCAGGCTTTGACGAGGGTTTTGAGCATTCCTCAGAGGGCGTTCAATGACTTGCGACAATACAGTCATTCTCGTCGATCTTCATGACGGGCGAAAGCAAAGGATCGATAGCGTCAATCGCTGGCCAGTCCGCGCCGGAATCGATGATGCTGCCGGGAGAGACTGGCTGGCGGACTTGATCACTGATCCGACTTTTCCGCATGTTCACAGGTAGGGAGTGATTTTTTTCTGCTTGTCCGGCATTGCCTGATTTGACCGGATCGGAAGAAAAACGCTTACGGTTCTCGCACTTACCGGTGATGCTTAATCGTCCGGAAAGCGCTATCTTGGTTGAAATTATTAGACCTTCATGTCGGTACTTGTGGGTTAAACAAGATAGTTGGCGAAGTTTTTGACGTATGTGCGTGCAATTCCCCCTCAATCCTCCAGCTTCCCTTATACGGGCTGCTCAGCTTTTCCGCCTGTCATGCGGTGATTCTGTCAGTTCGTTTGCCCATCAGCACATCCCCGCATGAACATTACGACCGATCCACTTCAGGAGGCATGGCACCGGCTCGATGCTCCGGGTTCTTATGAGTGGTGGTATTTCGATGCCGAGGATGAGGCGCAGGGCATCTCCGTCGTCTTTATCTGGTTCGCCGGTTTTGCCTTTTCGCCTTACTACCTGAGCCATTACGAAGATTGGAAAGCGCGACGCCGGGACGACCAGCCTAATCCGATGGATTATGCCGGGTTCAGTTTTCAGCTCTACGAAAACGGCAAGGAGAGCATCAATTTCATCAAGGAGGGGCCGCGGGAGCTGTTCGCCTCCGAAGATGGCGGGATCGGCGTACGCTTCGAAGGCAACCGCTTTGTCTACGATCCGTCGCGTGACGAGTACCGCCTCACCATCGACTTTTCGTTTCCGTCGCGAGACCGCTCGGTTCACGCCTCGTTCTCCTTCCGCCCGCAGCACCGTTTCGACTACTGTCTCGACACTTCGGCGCATGACGGCGTCGATTTTCGTCACCAGTGGGTGCTGAGCGTGCCGAAAGCCGAGGTGCTTGGCGTGCTCGACATCAAATCGATCTCTTCTGGCAAACGACAGGTTCTGAACTTTCGGGGACGCGGCTATCACGATCACAATCTCGGCATCGTGCCGATGTACGAGTCGATTGACCGGTGGTACTGGGGAAGGACGTTTTCGGATCGTTACGACCTGATCTATTACGTGGTGTTTTTGAAAAACCGCACCTCCAGACCGCAGGCGGTCATGATGCTTCGCGATCACGAGAGCGGCGAGCAGTCGGTGTTCGACGCCGTGAGCGTGAGCGAGAGCCGCTTCACGCGGGGGCTGTTCGCGCCGCCTCACGCCAGAGCGCTCCGGTTGCAGGACGGCCCTGTCGCCATCGAGGTGCAACACCGCAAGGCTCTCGATGCGGGGCCATTCTATCTCCGTTACACGTCAGAGTTTACCGTCGATGTGGACGGTAAACGGTTCGAGCGGATTGGCGGCATCTCCGAGTTTCTCAATCCGGCTGCTTTGAATTCCAGATTAATGCAATTTTTTACTGCGAGCCGCGTCTGGCGTGAAGGGAAAAAATCCGGGATGTACTTCCTGTATAATTTTTTCAAGCATCAGTTTGATCGCTGGCGTTTATAACTCCTTATTATATATCCTGATAGCACTATATCCGCTGAGGACGCTTTTTTAAGGCTTCTTTGTATAAACAGGAAATAATTTTAAATTTCATGTCAGTCTGTTCGAGCCTTCGGCATTTCCGGCAACCAGCGTGAAGCCGGAACGTGAAGGCGCCCACCCGGTGAATCTCTCAAGAGAAACCCTCAGGCGACGGATACCTTTTGGATTCATACAACTCAAGTCATTTAAAGGAGATAGACAGTAATGGCGCAAACTGGTAATTTCAAAAGCCCGGCAAGGATGAGTTCGCTGGGTCAGGGTGCCGCTCCCGCTTCTGCTGGTGCGGTTACCGGCGGAAAGCCTCGCGAGGAAGGACTCAATGGAGTCGATTTCGAGCGCAGAGGATTTCTGCACAAGGTTGTTGGCGGAGTGGGCGCCATTGTGGCCGTCAGCACGCTGTATCCTGTCGTGAAGTTTATTATCCCTCCAGCCAGGAAGATCAAGGTCGTCGATGAACTTACCGTTGGAAAAGCCTCGGAAGTTCCGGATGGCAAGGGCAAGATTTATCAGTTCAATGAAGACAAGGTCATCGTGGTCAACAAGGGCGGCGCCTTGACGGCTGTCAGCGCCGTTTGCACGCACCTTGGCTGCCTGGTCAACTGGGTTGATGCCGATAACCAGTATTTCTGCCCCTGCCACGGCGCGAAGTACAAGCTTACCGGCGAGATCATCTCCGGTCCTCAGCCCAGGCCGCTGAAGCAGTACAAGGCAAGGATCGAGGGGGACAGCATCATCATTTCAAAAGCTTAAGCATCAATACCTGAAAATCAAGGGAGTCAATACATATGGCTGAAAATACCCAGAAACCGGCAGCGGGAAGCGCTCCTGCCAAGCCGAAACCGGCGGCAGGCGCAGCCAAGCCTGCCGCACCGGGCGCTGCCAAGCCTGCCGCGCCGGCTGCCGCCAAACCCGCCGCGCCGGGCGCTGCGAAAGCACCCGCCAAGCCCGCCGCTCCGGCTGCCGCCGCACCTTCCGGCGTTTACAAACCTCCGGTAGATCGTCCCGCCGCCGATCCGTACAAGGATTCCAAACTGAACCCCGTGACGGCATGGTTGCAGGAGCGCTTTTACGTGCTCACCCCGATCATCGATTACATGAAGCACAAAGAGGTGCCGAAGCATCGCCTCTCCTTTTGGTACTATTTCGGTGGACTCGGGCTCTTCTTCTTCATCATCCAGATCGTCACCGGCCTTCTCCTTCTCCAGTACTACAAACCGACCGAAGCCACCGCTTTTGCCTCGTTCGTCTTCATCCAGAAGGAGGTTCCCTTCGGCTGGCTGCTTCGCCAGGTGCACGCATGGAGCGCCAACCTGATGATTCTCATGCTGTTCATCCACATGTTCAGCACCTTCTTCATGAAGTCGTACCGCAAGCCTCGTGAG
>JAAXWU010000065.1 GCA_013334855.1 Chlorobaculum sp.
CTGACATGCGTTTCAACATCCCCGGACAAAGCCTGAACCGGGAGCCGTTCATCGACAAGATCCCGGACTTCCAGAAGAAGTGCGAGGTCATGATCACCGACCGGGGGTACAAGTGCAAAATCACCAATATCGTCCCCCTGACCTCGCAGGAAAAGCTGTTTCTGTTGCGCATCGTCGATCCGATGGAGCGCGTGCTCTTCACCTTCAGGCCCGGCCAGTTTCTGATGCTCGAAGTGCCCGGCTACGGCGAATCCCCGATCTCGATTTCGAGTTCATCGAGCAATCAGGAGTTCATCGAACTCTGCATCCGCAAAGCCGGTCACGTCACCTCGGCGATGTTCGAAGCCAGGCAGGGGGCGATGGTCTCCATCCGCGGGCCGTTCGGCACCTCCTTCCCGATGGAGGCGATGCGCGGCCACAACGTGCTCATGGTGGCGGGTGGCCTCGGCATCGCGCCGATTCGCGCCCCGCTCTTCTGGATCGGGAACCATCGTGACTGGTACAAGGATGTCCGCATGTTATACGGCGCCAAGGAGCCGTCGCAACTGCTCTTCAACTACCAGTTCGAGGAGTGGCGAAAGGTCAGCAACGTGAATCTGATGACCATCGTCGAGCACCCGGACGACTCCTGGAAAGGGCGGAGCGGCATGATCACGGCGCTGTTCGACGAGTTTCCCATCGACCCCGACAACACCTTCGCCATCGTCTGCGGCCCGCCGGTCATGTTCAAATTCGTGTGCAGCCACCTCGACCGGCTCGGCATCCCGATGAACCGGATGTTCGTGTCGCTGGAGCGCCGGATGCACTGCGGCATGGGCAAATGCTGCCGCTGCATGGTCGGCTCGACCTTCACCTGCCTCGACGGCCCGGTATTCGACTACTGGTCGGTCATGAACCTCAAGGAAGCCATCTAAGGCAAGGAGATCACCATGAACCATCTCGGTTTCGAACTGGAGAAGATCAAGATCGCGTCGTTCGACTTCACCTGCTGCGAGGGGTGCCAGTTGCAGCTCGCGAACCGGGAGTCGAACCTCCCCGATTTCCTCGCGCTGCTCGACATCCGCAACTTCCGTGAAATCTCCTCCGAACAGCTCGACGACTACGACATCGCCCTCGTCGAGGGGAGCATCACCCGCAGCGACGAAATCAAACGGCTGAAAAGCATCCGCGAGAAGGCGAAAGTGCTGGTCGCCTTCGGAGCCTGCGCCTGCTTCGGCGGCGTCAACGTGCTCAAGAACAAATTCCCGCAGGAGGAGACCATTCGCACCGTCTATAAAGACAAGCTGGTCGAGACGATGCCCGCCGCGAAGATCAGCGACTTCGTCACGGTCGATTACTCGATACCCGGCTGTCCGGTCTCCAAGAAGGAGGTCGAAGAGGTCGTGGTCGGCCTTGTCACCCGCTCGCTGGTGACGCTGCCAAAATATCCGGTCTGCGTCGAGTGCAAGCAGCGGCTCAACACCTGCATGTTTGACCTCGGCGAGATATGCCTCGGCGTGATCACCTGCGCCGGGTGCGACGCCGTCTGCCCATCTGGCAAGACCCCTTGCCTCGGCTGTCGCGGCCCGGTGGAGAACGTTCACTATGACTCATTCAGGCAGCTCGTGCAGGACAAGGGACTCAGCCTGGAGGAGATGAGGGAAAAGCTCGCATTCTACAACGGTTTCGAAGATTACCTGAGCCATGAAGGTTGACTTCAATATCGATATACACCATCTGCCACGGGTCGAAGGCCACGGCGATATTCGCATTTCGGTCAGGGACGGCAAGCTCGCCGAAGCGAAGTGGGCGGTGGTCGAGACGCCGCGTTTCTTTGAAATGATGGTCAAGGGGATCAGCGCCGAACGGACGCCATTCCTCACCTCGCGCATCTGCGGCATCTGCTCCATCAGCCACACGCTCGCCAGCATCCGCTCGCTCGAATGCGCCATGCAGATCACGCCACCCGAAACGGCGCGCATCATCCGCCTGCTCGCCATGCACGGCGAAACGCTGCAAAGCCACGCGCTGCACCTCTTCTTCCTCGCCGCGCCGGACTTCATGGGTACGCCGAGCGTCGTGCCGCTGCTGCACTCGCATCCCGAGGTGGTCGAGGCCGGACTGATGCTCAAGGAGCTTGGCAACGAACTGAGCATCGCCACCTGCGGACGCGCCACGCACCCGGTCAGCCTCGTGCTTGGCGGCGTCAGCAAAGCGCCTTCGAAGCCGCGCCTCGCCGAAATCCGGCAGATGATCACCGACCGCCGTCCGATGCTCGACCGGGCCACCGACTTTTTCATGACGCTTTCGATTCCTGACTTCGTGCGCGAAACCGAGTTCATCTCCCTGCGCGACGGCGAGAGCTACCCGTTCATCGGCGGCAACCTCGTTTCGACCGACGGCGTGGTGCACGACGAGAACGACTATCTGCTGATGACGAATGAGTATACGGTTGATTTCTCGACCTCGAAGTTCACGAAAGTCAGCCGCCAGTCCTCCGCCGCCGGAGCGCTGGCGCGGTTCAACAACAACTTCGACCAGCTCCATCCGCGAGCCAAGGAAGCCGCCGCCGCGTTCGACCTCCAGCCGGTCTGCCACAACCCCTTCATGAACAACATCGCCCAGCTCGTCGAGTGCCACCACATCATCGCCAGCGCCGAAGCGATCATCGACCAACTGCTCGACGACGACCTGAACGACTTCCGCATTGGATACGAACCAAAAGCCGGAGCCGCCACCGGAGCCGTCGAAGCGCCGAGAGGAGTGCTCTACCACTACATGGAGACAAGCGACGAGGGCAAAGTGGTCAAAGCCGACTGCATCATCCCGACCACGCAAAACAACGCCAACATCCACCACGACCTCCACGCCCTCGCCGAACAGGCGCTCAGCCAGGGCAAGGGGGAAAAAGAGGTTGAAAAACTCTGCGAAATGCTGGTAAGGTCTTACGACCCGTGTATTTCGTGCTCGGTGCATTGAGTCATTCAAGATAAAATGACGGATATTCGTCATCGCGAGTTCCGACCTGTCGGGACGTGGCGATCCATATTTATTATTCCGGCGATTAAAACTCTTAAACAATTGCCCCGGACTTCAGTCCGGGGTATGCGGATAACGCAAAATAAATCCGGGCTTTAGCCCAATCTCTTCTTGGGGGTGCTTTTGCGATTCATTGTCGCCGGAGTAATAAGGAATGTTTGCTATTGAGACAACAATAGTGGTCTGACGATTTTTCCGGTTTTTCGCGTTTCTGAGGGGTAGAAAAAAATGGAAATCCTGCGGCAAATTCCCATCAATTGTTATGCTATACGGTACAAGTTATTTACATTCATATAAATGTGTTGGCTGAAGTACAAGGTAGTTTCACCTTTTCCCCACAGCAAATGCCTCACGCAAGCACTTACATAAAGAACGCGCCCCTTGAATTCGGGGGTGAAATGCCACTGCTGTCAGGCGTTTGCCTGAGCTGCGGTTATTTGAATATCGCGGATGCGGATGGAGGAATTGGAGCCAAAAATTTTTGTAGAGAATTAAAAGCCAGTTGGACGTTGAATAAACGCGACGTTGTTGCGCTTATTCGATCAATTTGGGGAATAAGACGCGGTAGTGTAGAGTAGATAAACAAGTTGCCAGTAATTTACGAAAAACAAACAGCACACTAATAAATAGCTTAAATGATTGAATCTATTGAACAAGGAAGAAAAGAAGACGGAAGTCGTTCTATCGCCGATAAAATTATCAAGAGATTACATGATCTTGATAAAACAGTTGAAAATAATCAAGGGCGTTGGGCTTGGGAATTACTTCAAAATGCAAAAGATAGTATTGCGGAGTATGATGATAGGAAGATTTCAGTTCAAATAATTTTAGATTCAAATAATGTTGAATTTAAGCATAACGGCATTCATTTTACAGAGCAAGATATCAGAGGAATTATTAATCAAATTTCTTCAAAGGAAATTGAAGAAGGTCAACATAATAGAAGAACAGGTCGATTTGGAACAGGTTTTCTAACAACACACTTATTATCAAAAATTATTTATGTCAAAGGAATTATAGAAACAATCAATAAAGAATATTTTACTTTTGAATTTCCATTAGACAGGGATGGAAAACTCACTAGTCATTTAATTCCAAAAATAGAAAACGCTTGGTCACAATTCCATAATTCTGCAAGGCAGATATCTTGCGATTATGACAGGTCTCTTTACAATACCTCATTTTCGTATAGATTGGATACAAGTGAACAAAAAAGTATTGCCGAAAAGGGAGTTGAAGAGTTTTTCAAACTGATCCCTTTTGTTTTAGCGTTCATTCAAAAAATTGAAAAAGTAGAGATTATTAATAACACAAACAATTGTACCACAGTTTTTCTGAATACTCATCAAAAAGTTAATGAATTAGTAGTGTCTATCAGGAAAATCGAAAACAATATTGAATCTGAAATTTTAATTTTAACTAAATCAAATGAAAAAACAGCTATTGCTACTATAGTTGAACGCGGCACGGATGGCTATTTAGTTCAAAGCATTAACGATTATCCAAAACTGTTTTGCGACTTTCCATTGATTGGGACTGAAACATTTTATTTTCCAGTTATAGTAAATAGCTTTTACTTTAATCCTCAAACTGAAAGAGATGGAGTTTGGTTAAAAGGGAAAAAAGATCGTGAAGATAAAGAGGTTTTTGAAAATCAAGATATTTTAAAACAAGCCGTAGAGTTGTTTTATGAAGTATTGCAACAATTATCCAATAGCTCTTTTTTTAGTTTATACAATATTTCTGAATCAAGGATGCCACTAACAAATGAAAAATACTTTGACGAAGAGTGGTATAGGCAATCAATACAAAAGCCAATAAGGCAGCTTTTATTGAGTGCCAAGCTAGTTGAGATAGAAGGTGAATCAAATGAGAAAAAGTTAATTAGTGATGTTTGGTTCCCTTTGAAGTCTTATAAGGAGAATATTCAAGAAGGTTTATGGCAATTTGCTTATGATTTGTTTCCAGATGCAGTTTGTAAAAAGGAGCATTTGTCATATTGGTGTACGGTTTCGTGGAATGACTGGAATAAAATAACTTATGAAGTGATCGTAAAATATTTGGCAGATCAGGAAAATATCGAAAAACTAAGTAGGGTACTAAGAAAGAATGAAGATGAAGCATTTGATTGGTTGAATCTACTATGTAATTTTTTACTTAAAGAGGATAGTAATTTAGTGCATTTCGAAAATTCTGCAATAATACCGAATCAAAATGGAGCATTTAAAAAGCGCTCAGATTTAAGCATTGACAAGATAAAAGACAGTGAATTAATCAATGTCCTGGAACTCTTAGGTGATGACTGGAAAAATATTTTGCTTCATAAGCGTGTTAGGTTTGGTAGATATACCGTAAAAGAAAAAAAAGATATTGCAGTTAAAATTACTGAGCGGTTGCAGAAGCCCGCATATAAAGATGATAATTTTATAAAAGCTATCAGCTTATTGTCTGAATGGTTTGAAAATAATAAAGAAATTGCAATAGATTTATTTTCAGAATTATACAAAAAACGTGCTGAGCTCTTTATGAATACAATTGTAGATAAAGAGAGTTTATATAAAGTAATGAGAAGTAAAGCAGGTTTAGCTCAATTATCACAAGTGGCGCAAGCGATAGAAGATAATCCAAAGTTATTGGAAAGTATAAAAAAGACTGAAGAGTTAGCAGATTTACTTTCTGAATATAATGTGAAAGATGTAAATGAGTTAAAAGAACTTTTGGTACAAGCACAAAACAATAATTCAAATTCAATTATTAAAAGAGAAATTACACAAGATGTATTGGTAAGTTTAGGCGTGACTTCGGTTGAAGAATTGGAGGAAGCACTAAAAGATAAGGAGTTATCCTCATGTTTTTATCATACTTCAACTCCTAATGTGGAGATGTTTTTATTTGTACAAAGTCTTATAGAAAGGGCAAAAGAAAATATTATAACTCATTTAAAAGGTTTACCGGATTACGACTGTTCAGAACTAGAAGAATTGGCATCAACAGTCTTAGGTGGGATACGAAAAGAAGGTCTTTCGATTCACGTTGTCGTAAGACCTTCTGATAATGGCGAAGTCATTGTTTATTATAGCTCAGAGAAGGATACTCTTGATTATGCAAATGCAGAATTATGGATTGATAATGGCAGGGAAGTCCCCAGACATTTAACATTGGGTAAAATTTTAAAAACGACAGGAATAAATAAAATACCAGTATGATTTTTGATCTCGTAAATGAAGTCTCTCAAATCATTGGACAACCAGAGGGTCCAACACTGGAATATAAAGCTGTATTGCCACCATCCAAGAATATTGCTCAATTAATAAGTTCCTTTGCCAATACAGAGGGTGGTTATATTATTTTAGGTGTTTCAAGTAATCTTGAGATAATAGGTTTAAGTGAAGATTTTCATGCAAACACAATTACTCATAAGGCCTTAGACCTTCTTTCTCCTCAGCCCCAAGTAAATTACCAGTATATCGTATACGAAGAAAAAAAACTTTATATAATAAAAGTTGAAAAGTCTGCTACTCTCATAGCATTAGAATCAAAAATATATAAAAGAGTTGGAGCGGCTTCAATACTCACAAATCCAACAGAAATAACTTTTAGCCATAATGGTTACCTGAGAATACAGAGCATTAATCAGCAACTTGAATCCTATAAAACAAATTCAACAAATTCAAAAGTTAAAGTTATTGAGCATTATCAAAGCATTCTAAAAATTATTGATGATTTGGGGCAATTATTATATCCGGTAAATCCAGAAACAGCTACGTCAAACCAAGAAGGCAAGATTCTTTCTCGAATTTTGTTTTCGTCATTTGTTGACAGTTTTGAAGCGTATTTATCTGACCTGTTATATGAAATATTTCTGGCTAATCCAAAAACACTAAAATCCAAGCAACAGGTGACTATCGAAGATGTATTAAATTGTTCTGATTTACAAGAATTTGTAAAATACTGGGCTAAACAGAAAATTGGAAAACTCCAGAAAGGGAGCGTAAAGGGTTTTATTAACGATAATAAACAAATAAGCGAATTAGAAGTCCTTGATGAATCAAAACAAAATGAAATAGAGAAAATACTACAAATTCGACACCTTTACTCTCACAGAAACGGGATTGTAGATGAAAAATTCTTGCAATATTATGTTGGTCAATGTCCGCTAAACACAGAACATCAAATGACAATAAGTGAAATTTGCGATAAACTATGCTATCTATCAGAAATAATTGAACAGATTGATACAAAAGCTAAGACAAAATATAATTTAGCGGATAATAATTAATGAATTGAAGTAAAATAAATAATAAAAAATGGCGCTAACACAAAATATAGACAATAGGGAATTCAGTGGTATGTGAAGGTTTGTCGCCGTCTTCAATTTATCGTGTAACCTGTTAGGAAATCGCCCGCAATCCCTTACCGGCCAAATTGTCAAACGTTATAAAGAAAGTGTTTCGTGGCGTGAGAAAGTCCGCGGTACATATACTGATCGCAGAACTGCACCAGTAAAGGTCAAGCTACAGCAAAAAGTCACAAAGAGAAAAAGAGTAAAACCCCCAACTGGTGAATATGTAAACGGTTGGGGGCTTTTATGTTTACAGGCTATGCAGGTGTTCCAGCAGGATGCTGTTGAAGATGGCGGGTTGGTCGAGGTTTGAGAGGTGGCCTGCTTCGGGAATCAGTGCGAGCCAAGTAACTCCAGATGTCGAAAATATCATTTTCGGCATCCGCGCTCAGAACCACGTGGTATTTCATGAACCACGCTTTTCATCGATACGTTTTTTGATCGCATCGAACGCTTCTCCGGCAGGTTTGTAATCACCCCGTTCGATACTCGCCGAGGAGTGCGCCAGCATCTTGAGCATCGCCAGACTTTCCTGCGTCTGCTCATAAGCATGGATGTCCTGCACAATCACCTTTGCCTCGCCGTGATGCGTGATGATCATGGGTTCCCTGTTGCTGCATACATCCCGGACAACCTCAGCGGCATGAGTTTTCAGGTAACTGATGGGCTTGATCGAGTCACTGTATTTCATGGGATGCTCCACTTTTTAACCGCCATTCTGTCTGAATGATACTCATTTTTCGGCAACAGTCCATCAACCGATCCGACCGCTCATCCCTGAACCGCAGCAGCATCTCGCCGGTCAGCTCATGCAACTCCTGCCGGGCGGCGGATGAACGCTATTCTGATTCGAAAATCGAATCAATATCCCGTGCAGCGTGCAGCACCCGGACGATCTCGATCCCACCGCTAATCTGCAAGTAGAAAATGACATACCGCCCGAACGGATAGCTCATCAATCCCGGCGTCAGCTCCGGGCGATTCCTTCCGAGCAGAGGGGACTCAGCAAGTTCATGAAATTTTTTATCGAATGCATCGAGAAACGCATCCGCCCTGTTCCCGGAATCTTCCGCGATATACTCCCATATCTCGTAGAGGTCTTCGGATACGAGAGGGCGTTTGAGGATGACCGGCATGTCAGCCGCCTTGCTTGCTGGTTTGTCTCCGCGCTTTGGCGCTCTTCTTGAACTCCTCTACGTCCCACGGTTCCGCCGCGCCGCTTTCCAGACCGGCGCGGATTTCCTGCTGCAATGGCCTGTTTTTTGATGCCTGACAAGCATCCTGCGCATCCATCAGGCGCAAAGCTTCCCGGACAACTTCACTGACCGACGAATATCGCCCTGACTGAACCTTTTGTCTGACCATCGCTTCAAGGTAAGGGGTCAGATTGACATTGACCGACATGCTCGCAGCTCCTTTTTTATCAACGGGTTAGAATGGGTTCAACGCTATACGTCTGCACAATCTGAGTATAACAATTATTATCAATGATTGACAATCCCTGAAAGCTTTCAAGAGTTCATCTGACACCCGCGATATCCTCTTGCCTGTTGCACTCTTCTGATGATTCGGCCATTGTATACCCGATGATACAATCAGGCGAAACATGCGGTAGCCGATTGCACACGCAGCAATCACCCTGTCACAACCCGAACCGCCGCCGCGCTGTGATGATCCATCCCTTTTCGCTATCGCGCTGAATCTGTATGGATTGCCGCGCCGCTTCGCGGCTCGCAATGACGAAAAAAACATTGATATGAAATCAAAACTAACAACCACTCCCTCGTCATCGCGAGTCACGACTTGACGGGACGTGGCGATCCATCCCTTTTCGCTATCGCGCTGAATCCGTATGGATTGCCGCGTCGCTTCGCGGCTCGCAATGACGAAAAAAAACATTGATATGAAATCAAAACTAACAACCACTCCTTCGTCATCGCGAGTCACGACTTGACGGGACGTGGCGATCCATCCCTTTTCGCTATCGCGCTGAATCCGTATAGATTGCCGCGCCGCTTCGCGGCTCGCAATGACGGGGGATGAACAAGACTGTTGGTATTGACTTGACACTGAAATCCGAGGCAATCACCAAGAATAGTAATGGCCAGAGCAATAATCCGATCCGCCCGATCTATCACACCCGCACTACCTCTTTGCAGTCGGGGTAGCCGGTGCAGCCCCAGAACGGCTTGCCCGCGTTCCGGCCAGCTTTGGCTGTGCGCAACGTCATCGGCCTGCCGCATTTCGGGCACGAGGGCGTCGCCCCGGCAGGCGTCGGCTGACGTTGTGGCTCCTTGCTCTGGCGCTCCCGCGAGTCCGTACGCGAGGCGGCAGGCTGCTCGCTGTGCCCGCCCTCTTCAGCGAACGCCTCCTCAAGCGCGGCAATCTGCCGGTCGAGCAGGTAGCTCGTCTGATGAATCAGGCAGATAATCGCATTGGCCCGCACCTCGGCACGCTCGTGCTCCAGCCATGGAGCATAGAGCGCCCAGCGCTCCGCATCCGACAGATCGGTCATATCCGACTGATCCGTCCGCTCTTGCCGGAATCGCTTCGGCACTTCGCGAACAGCTTGCAATTCAGCGCTCGAAAGCGCCCATTGCGCCAAACGCCGATGGCGCAGGTAGTCCTCGAAGTCGAGCAACAGCTCTTCGAGGCTCGAACGGGCGACGTTGACCAGCCGCAGTTCCGTCTGCGACGAGGTCGCCGAAGCGCGGCTGCCTTCCGCGATATTCTGTCGCCCTGAACGGGCCGCCTGCGTCATCTGGTCGAGCATCCGCGACCGGGAATCGACGAACTTCTCGCAAAAAAGGCAGGTGGCATCGTAGATCAGGGTAGCCGTCTGAAAACTGGCGGCACCGCGATAACCGCCACTCGGTCTCAGCTTCTTCATGGTGTTGTATTTATACGTTCGTTCCTTGCGCATACCGGGTTTGCCGGTAGAGGGGTTGGCCAGGAACATCAGGGGTTGAACGATTGTACTTTGTTAAGGTACGTGTTTCCGTTCAGAAAATGAACTGGAGCGCGGATTTCAGACAGGGGTTTGCGTCGGTAATTCCAGTGCTCTGTCATTAAAGCATTCATCATCCGGGGCCATGCGATGATGCTGTCGAAAACCACATTGCAGAATGCTTTCTCATGCCTTTACTCACTTGAAAGAGCGAGGAACCAAATTATCCATTATCCATTGTCAATTATCAATTGTCTTCACATCCCGACCAGCTCTACGTCTGGCAACTCCGTCCCCATGAAGAGGCGGTAGAGTTCGCGGAATTTCTGCGGGAGGTCGCTGACCATGAGGTGCGGCAGCGCTTTTTCCGTCCCTTGGTTCAGGATGTTGCGGGCCGCGAGCAGCTCTCCGGCTTTGCTGGCGACCGCTTCGGCGGAGTCGATGATGGTGATCTGTGGCCCGGCGATGCTCTCGATCACCTTGCGCAGAATCGGGTAGTGGGTGCAGCCGAGTACGAGCGTGTCGATCTCCCTGCCCGCGAAGGCCGCGAGGTACTCTTCGGCCACGAGGCGGGTGGCGGGGTGGTCGATGAACCCCTCCTCGGCGAGCGGCACGAAGAGCGGACAGGCTTTCGGAAAGACTTCGAGCGCATCGTTCTCATCCTGGATCGCGCAGGTGTAAGCGTTCGAGCCGATGGTGGCCTGGGTGCCGATGACCCCGATCCGGCCCGACTTCGTCCGCCCGGCGGCCAGCTCCGCGCCCGCCTTCAGCACGCCGATGACCGGAACGCCGCCAGCGGTCTGCTCGACGACGTCGAGCGCGAGCGCCGAGACGGTGTTGCAGGCCACGATGATCAGCTTCGGCTGATGTTTCATCAAGAGTTCGGTGTCTTCGCGGGCGTACTTGCGAATCGTGACCTGCGATTTCGGGCCGTAGGGCACGCGAGCCGTGTCGCCGAAGTAGATGATCCGCTCGGCAGGCAGCGCGGCCTGCACCGCCTTGACGACGGTCAGCCCGCCGATGCCCGAGTCGAAAATGCCGATAGGGCTGTCAGGTGAAATCTTGTGCTGCGGCATGGGTTATGCTTTTATGGGACACTTGGGACGAGTGGGACAGATGGGATGTGCAGAATTTGTTTTCGTCCCAAATGTCCCAAATGTCTCATTCGTCCCAAAATTTCAAACATTAAACCGAAACGTAATTACATCACCATCTTTGACTATGTACTCCTTGCCTTCGGAGCGCATTTTGCCGGCCTCTTTGACCTTCTGCTCCGAGCCGAGGGCGATCAGGTCTTCGTAGGCCATCACTTCGGCGCGGATGAACCCCTTCTCGAAATCGGAGTGAATCGCGGCGGCGGCTTCCGGGGCGGCTGCGCCCTTGCGGATCGTCCAGGCGTGAACCTCTTTGACGCCCGCCGTGAAGTAGTTGTGCAGGCCGAGCAGGTTGTAGGCGGTACGGATCAGGCGGTCGAGGCCCGACATCTCCAGCCCGAGACTCTCCAGAAATTCGGGGCGCTCCTCTTCGGGAAGTTCGGCGATGTCCGCTTCAGCCTTGGCGCTGATGACGAGCATTTTCGATCCGCTCTCAGCGGCGATTTCAGCCACTCTGGCGGTATGGGCGTTGCCGTCGGGCAGGTCGCCTTCAGCGACGTTGGCCGCATAGAGCACCGGTTTGGCGGTGAGCAGGAAAAACTGGCGAGCCATTTCGCGCTCCTCGTCGTTTTCGAGGATGCGACGCACCGGCACGCCCTCTCCGAGTCCGGCCACGATCTTCTCGGCCAGATCGACAAGCAGTTGCTGCTCCTTCTCCTTGCGAGCGCCCTTGCGCAGCTTGTCGATTCGCTTCTCCATGCTGTCGAGGTCGGCCAGCATCAGCTCGGTCTCGATGGTCGTGATGTCATCCGCAGGATCGATCTTGCCTTCGACGTGGATGATGTTCGGGTCTTCGAAGCAGCGCACCACGTGGATGATTGCGTCCACCTCGCGGATGTGCGACAGGAACTGGTTGCCGAGTCCCTCGCCTTTGCTTGCGCCCCTGACCAGGCCGGCAATATCGACGATTTCGAGCACGGCGGGCACGATCACCGGAGTCTTGACAACGCTGGCGAGTTCGCCGAGGCGATGGTCGGGCACGAGCACGGTGCCGACGTTGGGTTCGATGGTGCAGAACGGGTAGTTGGCGGCTTCGGCCTGCTTGGCCGTGATGGCATTGAACAGCGTCGATTTGCCGACATTGGGCAGACCGACAATGCCGCAGCGGAGTGACATGGGCAGAGGTGTTTGTTGAAAAAAAACGGTTTTAACATGTAATCAATCCGTTTGGAAAAAGCAAATAAATTTTTTACAATTACAGGCTATTTTAAAATGCACTGGAGAGTCCTATCGTACAGAAACCGATCATCGTCGCCATAGACGGACCGGCAGCTTCCGGAAAGAGCACGACAGCCAAAATCCTTGCTGGCAGGCTGGGTTACACCTACATCGATACCGGAGCCATGTTCCGTTCCGTCACTCTCAGGGTGTTACGGGAGGGATTGCTCGACGCTCTTCGCGAGGATGGTTCGAAGGTTTCCGATCTGCTGCACGGGTTGACGATCGGATTCAACGGCGACAGGGTACTTCTCGATGGAGAGGATGTTTCCGAAGCGATCAGGGAAAACCAAGTCAGCCGCGAGGTCAGTTTCATCAGTTCGCTCAAGCCGGTCAGGGACAAGCTCAAAGAGCTTCAGCAGGAGATGGGCCGGGCGCGGGGCGTCGTCATGGATGGCCGCGACATCGGCACGGTGATCTTTCCCGATGCCGAGCTGAAAATCTTTCTTGTCGCCGATCCTCGTGAACGCGCCAAGCGGCGTCACGCGGAACTCTCGCTCAAGGCGAATGGCGCGGCGGTGCCGACCATCGAAGAGCTCGAAGCGGAGATCGTCAAGCGCGACAAAGACGACGAAGAGCGCACCCACGCACCGCTCAGGCGGCATCCCGATGCGGTCATGGTCGATACCTCGAAGCTGACCATCGACGAGCAGGTCGGTTTCGTCTACGATCTGGCGATGAAGAGTATCGGAGAGTGACGGCTCAGGCGTCCGCTATCCAACAGAATTTTTTTTGCGTTCTCATATCAATAACCATAAAAACCGGCAGTCGAATCTCTCGCGGCTGACGGCAAATCACCAGAGAGGAAGGAAAACATTAATGTCAGAAACAAAAACGCTGGAAAAGCCGCAGCCGAAAGTGCCGGGCAGAAAGAA
>JAAXWU010000066.1 GCA_013334855.1 Chlorobaculum sp.
ACGAAAAGTACCGCGCCACGAGCGATCCCGAACACCGCGCGGCGATCTACCGCGACATCGACAGCATCTCGAACGTCGCGGCGCAGTTCACCGTGCCGAACGAGTACGACAAGCTGCTCAACTCCATTGGCGCCAAAGGCACCAACGCCTACACCTGGGTGGAGCAGACGGTCTACATCAACGACATTCCCTCGAACGAACTCGACCGCTGGCTGACCATCGAATCCGAGCGCTTCCGCAATCCGGTGATGCGCCTCTTCCACACCGAACTCGAAACCGTGTATGAAGAGAAGAACATGACGATGGACAGCGACAGCCGCAAGCTCTGGGAGGAGCTGTTCGAAGGGCTGTTCACGCGCCACACCTACGGTACGCAAACCACTATCGGCAAGGCGGAGCACCTGAAAAAGCCCTCGATCAAAAACGTCATCGACTATTACCGCTCCTGGTACGTGCCGAACAACATGGCGATCTGCATCGCGGGCGATTTCGATCCCGACGAAACGATCCGCCTGATCGACCAGAAGTTCTCGAAGCTCGAAAAGAAGGCTGTGCCGGAGTTCCATCCGCCAGTCGAACCGCCCATCACCGCGCCGGTCGTCAAGACCGTCACCGGCCCGGAGGCCGAAGAGCTGGTGCTCGGCTTCCGCTTCGGCGGCGCTGATTCGCATGACGCCGACATGCTGACGCTTATCGACAAGATTCTCTTCAACCAGACAGCCGGCCTGATCGACCTGAACCTCAACCAGCAGCAGAAGGTGCTCGAAGGGGGTTCGATGCTGGTGCTGATGAAGGACTACTCGGCGCACATCCTCAGCGCCAAGCCGCGTGAGGGGCAGAGCCTCGACGAGGTGAAGTCGCTGCTGCTCGAACAGCTCGATCTCGTCAAGGAGGGCAAGTTCCCGGACTGGCTTACCACGGCGGTCATCAACGACCTGAAGCTCGAAGAGCTGAAAGCGTGCGAATCGAATCGCGGACGCTCGGAGGCATTCGTTGACACCTTCGTCTGGGGGATGGAGTGGGATCGCCAGGTTCACCGCTTCGAGCGTCTCGAAAAGATCACGAAGGAAGAGATCGTCGAGTTCGCCAAGCAGCACTACGGCGAAAACTACGTCGCCGTCTGCAAAAAGAATGGCCAGCGCAAGAGCGAGGCGAAAATCCAGAAGCCGCAGATTACGCCAATCAAGGTCAACCGCGACCGCTCGTCGGCCTTCGCTGAAAATCTGCTTGCCCAGAAAAGCGGCGAGCTCAATCCCGTCTTCGTCGATTTCAAAAAGGACATCGGCTACTACGACCTCACGCCAGAGATCAGCCTCAACTACGCGCCGAACAAAGAAAACGAGCTGTACAGCCTCTACTTCATGTTCGACGCCGGTTCAAACCAGAACCGCAAGATCGACACGGCGCTGGACTACCTCTCTTACCTTGGCACCTCGCGCCTCACGCCCGCGGAGTTCAGCCAGGAGCTGTACCGACTCGGCGCAGAGTTCACCGTGCTGACCGCCGACGACTACGTCTACGTGAAGCTTTCCGGCCTGCGCAAGAACTTCCCGCAGGCGATCGCGCTGCTCGACGAGCTGCTGCAGGACGCCCAGCCCGACGCTCCGGCGCTCGAAAAGCTCAAGGAGGGGCTCCAGAAGGAGCGCGCCGACGAGAAGCTCTCGAAGCGTAAAATCCTCTTCGAGGCGATGGTCAATTACGGCAAGTACGGCCCGAAGTCCCCCTTCACCAACGTCCTGAGTGACGAGGAGATCGATAAGCTCACCCCGGAAGAGCTGCTTGGCGAGATCAAAAACTTCATGGGCTACCGTCACCGCGTGCTTTACTACGGCCCGGATTCGCCCGAGACGGTGATGCAGGAGCTGCGCTCCACGCGCCACTTCAATCAGGCGTTCAGGCCGGTGCCCGAGAGCGATCCCTACGCGGAACTGGAGACCACGAAGAACCACGTCTACGTTGTCGATTACGACATGACCCAGGCCGAAATCATCATGCTGTCGCGGAGCGAGGGGTACGACGCCACGAAGGTGCCGCTCATCACGCTCTTCAACGAATATTACGGCGGAGGCATGTCGTCGGTGGTCTTCCAGGAGATGCGCGAGGCGAAGGCTCTCGCCTACTCAGTCTTCTCGGTCTATCGTCTGCCGAAGGAGAAGGAGCGCCACAGCTACCTCTTCAGCTACATCGGCACGCAGGCGGACAAGCTGCCCGAAGCGCTCGAAGGGTTCCAGTCGCTGATGCACAAGCTCCCGGAGTCGCCGGAGCTGTTCGCCTCGGCCAAGGCGGGCATCGACCAGAAGATTCGCACGGAACACATCACCAGGGGTGACGTACTTTTTGCGCTCGAAGAGGCGCGGCGGCTTGGCCTCGACCACGACATCCGCGAGGATGTCTTCCGCGAGACCCCCGGCATGGAGTTCAGCGACATCGAGCGGTTCCACGAGACCCGCTTCCGCGACAAGCCGCAGATCATGCTGGTGCTCGGCAAGAAGGAGCAGCTCGATCTCGAAACGCTCCGCAAGTACGGCGAGATCAGCTTCCTGACGCTTCCCGAGATTTTCGGCTACTGAGCGGGAGTTCGCCTCATGCGCGACAGCAAAGCGATACTGAACGATCCGGGCAGCAAGGGGCCTCAGCGCCCGAAGCTGCCCGGTATCGGCGGCATGACCATCATCGACCGCTACATCGCCCGGCAATTCCTGACGATTTTCCTGTTTGCGCTCTTGAGCTTCGCGGCGCTCTTCATCATCATCAACCTGGTTGAAAATCTCGACAGGTTTCTCGACCGGCACATTCCGGTCGGCAGGATCATCCTCTACTATCTGAGCGGTCTGCCAGACACCTTCCTGCTGACCTCGCCGCTCAGCGCCCTGCTCGCCTCGCTTTTCGTCACCGGCAAGCTCTCGATGCAGAGCGAACTGCCCGCGCTGAAATCGGCGGGCATGAGCCTGACGCGCCTGATGAAGCCCTTTCTCGTCGTGACGCTGGCCATCACCGCGCTCAACACGGTCAACTCCTGCTTCATCGCTCCGTCGCTCTACGACTGGTCGAAGGGGTACGAAAAGCGCTATCTGAAAAATCCAAAGGAGAACGACGGCGGGCCGCTGCACATCCGGGAGTCGAGAACCCGCATCCTGACCGTCGGGCAGATCGGCCCCGACCGCAAAAGCGCCACGATGGTCTCGCTCGAAACCTTTGACGGCAGCAAAATCGTCTCGCGCCTCGACGCCGATTCGCTCCGCATCATCACCCGCGAAAAGTACTGGATTTTCTACAACACGAAGCAGCGCACCTTCTCCGGCAGCGTCGAAACCCTCGCCACGAAGGCGGGCGCGGACACGCTGAAGCTCTCGCTGGCACCGAGTACTTTCAAAATGATCGACACCGACCCGGACGAGATGAGCATCCTCCAGCATGTCGAATTCATCCGCCAGAAGGAGCGCTCCGGCCTGCCGGGACTCGAACGGGCGACGGTCAAGCTGCACACCAAGATCGCGCTGCCGCTGGCCAGCATGATCATCGTGCTGATCGGCGTGCCGCTCTCCTCGAAGAAAAAACGTAGTGGTCTGGCGGTCGAGGTCTCCATCAGCCTGCTGGTCGGCCTGCTCTATCTCGGGATGCTCAAAACCATCGGCAGCCTCGGCTACAATGGCCTCGTGAATCCGCTGCTCGCCGCCTGGCTGCCCGACATGCTCTTCATCACCGCCGGAGCGCTGCTCTACCGCTCGGCAAACCACTGACGCTCATGCTCCAGCCGCCCGTCATCGTGCTCATGACCGATTTCGGCCTCGAAGACGCCTTCGTTGGCGTGATGAAAGGGGTGATCGCCTCGATCCGGCGCGACGCCCGCGTGATCGACCTCACCCACGCCATCAGCGCCCAGAACGTCCGGCAGGCGGCGTTCCACCTCGAACGCTCCATCGGCTACTTCCCGGATGAGACGATCTTCGTTTGCGTCGTCGATCCCGGCGTCGGCACCGCCCGTCGAGCCATCGGCGTGGAGGCTGGCCCGTACCGCTTCATCGCGCCGGATAACGGCCTGCTCACGCCAATCTTCGAGCGCTGGCCCGATGCCCGCTGCCACGAGCTGACGAACGCTGCCTACCAGCTCCCCAACAAAAGCGCTACCTTCCACGGCCGCGACCTCTTCAGCCCCGCCGCCGCCCACATCGCCGCCGGAGTGCCGCTCGCAGCCTTCGGCCCGGCAATCGATGTCGCGGAGTGCGCAAAGATGAAGATGTTCCGCAACCGCCCATTGGAGGACGGCTACGGCTGGCAAGGCGAAATCATCACCACCGACCACTTCGGCAACCTCATCACCACCCTCGAAGGCTCGATGGTCTCGGACGGCGGTGTTTGGACGGTCACAGTCGGCAACGCGCCGCCGCTCCCCATCGTCCGCACCTACGGCGAAGTCGAGACCGGCCACCCGCTCGCCTACACCGGCAGCAGCGGCATGATCGAAATCGCCATCCGCAACGGGAATGCGAGTGCGGAGTTAGGAGTGGGAGAGGGTGATGCGGTGGTGGTGAGAAGGGGGTGAATTCGTAGGGTGTGTCAAGTAAAACTGACGGATATATCTGTCCAGTATTTTTTGATTTGAGTATGTCGGTCTGCTCCTCGATTAACGAAGATTCGTCATCGCGAGTCCCGACAGGTCGGGACGTGGCGATCCATCTTTTCTTTTACAGCCGTTGCTGACTCCACATTGATTGCCACGTCGCGATGCTCCTCGCAATGACAGACGCTAAAAGACCGTTTACCATTGACACGCCAGCAGAGATTGGCCTGAATAGCCGGGACTACCCTGAACGAATACTCATGACAAGACAAAAAAACGCGCTATATTTTCTATAAGCGTCAATTTCTTGTCAACGCCGCCATGATCCGCATTCCAACCGACCGACCGCCGACGCATCCCGGAGAGATGCTGCTCGAAGAGTTTCTCAATCCGATGCAGATAACCCAGCGTGAACTCGCCGATGCGATTCATGTGCCTCATCAGAGGATCAACGAAATCATCAACGGAAAACGAGGCGTCACGCCCTCCACGGCATTGCGACTGGCAAAATATTTCAACACCTCAGCAGATTTCTGGATGAACCTCCAGCAACGCTGCGACCTTTACGAAGCAATCCAGTCAGAAGAGTCTGTCCTGAATGAAATTACCCCTATCAGGCAGGATGTTGCGGTGGGTTGAGATGAATAATTTGTAGGGTCTGTCCCGATATATTAAAGCTACTTTCAAACCAAAACTTTTATTCTGAGTTCCAGAGATTAGAATAATATCTTCTCAGAAAAAAGTTTAAGTAGACCGCATAACTCGAAAACCGATATAAGATTTTTTCTGGGCTGGATAAATGCTATAGCGAGAAAAACAACTTAACAGATTTTCGCTACCGCTCCATGAACCACCACGCAATGCAATGCTATCTTTGTATTTGTCATAACAGTTATGCATCCATTCCATTGCATTGCCTGCCATATCATAAATCCCTTCTGGAGTTGCTCCTTCAGGATAGCTACCTACCGGCGTAGTGGCACCTTCACCAGCGCCAAAATTAGTTAGTTTCAATGTCGGTTCAGCTATGCCCCAAGGGTAAGTCCGTTGCATTTTACCGGCAGCGGCATATTCCCACTCAATCTCGTTCGGCAAGCGATAAAGATTTAAATTTTGACCATTACTTTCCATCAATGAAAGCCATAAGCAATAAGCACTTGCTGCATACCATGTAACACCAACAACAGGCTGATCCCCACTATTGAAACGCTGGTCCTCATCATACTCAGATTGAAAAAGGGTAGTGAGATCGTCCTGTCTTTCCCGAAATTTGCTGTAACCCTTTAGAAATCCTTTTTTTGATGCAATATACAAGGCTTTCCGAAATAATTCGATCGGAACACTATTTGAAACACCTAACCAACCCCAAGAGAGGTAACTTATAAACTTTCTATAAAGTCGATTGGTTACTGGATATTTTGCCATATAGAAATCGTGAACAACCTCCTCTTTATTCGTTTCAGAATACTTATAACTTCCACCATCAATCAGGATATACTCTGTATTTAGCTCAATTGAATTAATAAAGACTCTTTCACGTAGGCGATCGAGAACAAACTTACCCACAATCATCGATGCATCCTCTCGATTCATAGCTTTAAGACAGTCAACAAGATAGCTTTGTCTATTTTTTGTTGTATCCAAATCCATTAGTTTCTGTTGAAAAGCGTCTACTTTTTTCTGAGGTGCTTCACGGATAAGAGTTAACAGAAGACTCTGCTGCTTCGGTGTCATCGATTCTGTCACAGGTGAATCAAATAATTTTTGCATAAACAGATCAAAAAGAACAGCATCATCGAGTTGGGCAATAAAGAATCGTAACGGCTCCTGCCACCAGTCATCGCCAAAATGGCTGACCAGATTATCGAGAAAACCGGTGGTGCGATGCACGTTTTTAACCAGTTGAACCCCTGCCAGATATTCGCGAAAAGTCTTGTGGCGAAACACATACTCATCGTCTCCGTACTCCACGAGCAATCCGGCACGGTGCACGAGATTAGCGCAAAAATCGTGGGCAGGCAGCGGCTGTGAAATGGTATCGAGCACCTTCTGCATCTCTTGCTGCATCGCCATTCGATCTGCTTCATCTTTGCCAAGTTTCTCCTGCATCCAGAGTGAAACGGGGCACAACACTCGACGGGCATCTTCGGTCGGAAGCAGCGGATAAATTCCTTTCTGTTTGTCGCGATAATCGAGCAGGTAATCCAGCGCTGCATCGTAAAGTTTCAACCGACTGTTTGGAAGAAACTCTCTCTCCTTCCACAGTAGTGCCATGATCTGGATCATCAGAGGCACACCGGCAAATGAGCGCAGGCTGGCATTGTGATCCTGATTCAGATAGGCAACAATAGCGTCTGCCTTGTCCTTCGCTTGCTTTTCCTGAATCTCACGCCACTCTGCTTCTTGGGTACCAGCAGGCGGAAGCTCCCTTAAATATGCGGCAAGAAACCATTTGTGAAGAAACAGTGCTTGCTGCTCAGGCGTAAAATCCATGATGTCTGCCCTCACATGTGACGTCACGATCTCGATGCCATCCCCTTTTCGGTATCCCGTGCTGCGGGATGTCACCACGAAACGGGCATTGCCAAACCGCTTCACCGTACTGTCGATCCACTTGCAGACCGCTATGCGCACCTGTACATCGCCGATTTCGTCAAGACCGTCAAGCAACACGAGCGTCGATGCCTGCTCAAGCCAGTCAGTGATATTTCGTTCAGCAATATTGTTCAGATACCTCTTGTCACACCATGACGAAAGCGCTGCCGGAAGCGGTTCATGGTCATCGATGCTCCTTTTCAGCTCACGCAACGGCATATAAAACACCGAAACCGGTTCGCTGAAACCGAGTTCCTTGTAACGACCATCATCCATGCAGGAGAGCGCATAATACTTGAGCAGCGTCGTCTTGCCAGAACCCGGATCGCCGATAACGAGAAGCAATCGATGATGTTTGAACACCAGCGACATCACCTCTTCAGGATTGCGCGTCCGCGCTCCATCCATCCCGTCATCGACAAGCCCTTTCTGAAAACGCCGCTCGCTCCGCCAGGTCTCGGACAACCGCAACGAAACAAACGTATCCTCAAGCCTGACTGAAAAGCTGTCGATAGCCGGTGAACCCGAAAGGTTGACTTCACACAGATGATTCTTCAAAGTCTCCTGATAGCGTTGCAATAATCTCTGGTGTTCGCTACTCTTGATCGCACCGGTATCCGCACTCAGGTTGTACCAGCGCTTCAGGTTTAAATCGAGCTGATGAACAAGTTTATTCTTGAATTCATGCTGTTCATCATATTCCTGCACCAGAGCATTTTTTTGCAACGATTCTTTGAATTGATCAAGTGCAGCAACCTGCTCAAGATCAACATCTTTTTTCCTGAACGGCACATTCGAGAAATAGAACATCACCTGCTTGCTATCTCCCATCAACCGCTGCGCTTCCTCGACTGCGCCGCCCGGCGCTTCGCCGGTGTGCGTTCCGATGCGAGTCCAGAAAATGGCGATGGCGAAATCGCACTCATCGACAATCTGCCTGTTAAGAATCCCCTGAACCCTGTCGCCACTCTCCGGCGCGGAATGAGATTCCCACAACACGGCTTCGAGTTCAAGCTTGTGAGCATCCCTGTTACGAATATTCCATTCATTGATCACCTCGACAGCCATATCGCGCTCTGCCGCTACATCGGAAGGCGAGGCTATCAGAATCTTTACATGACGAAGGGTCTTTTCCTGCATGGTAGGGGAATGGTTCGTTGAACGAGCCGGAAAAAATCGAACAGATATAAACGTAATTTAACACAAAGAGGGGAAATATGTGAGCGCACACAACGCCGTTTTGCGAAACGCTCTGGAATATGATGCCGAGCTGGAGCTCGGCGCTCCCAGGCGAAGATTATCTTGCTGTCTTTTTCGTCCCTTCGTCCCTTTTGCTCCCTTCTTTCTATTTCAACGAAGGGTTGGAGCTGCTCCACCAGCGCCAGCAGCAGGGGTCTACGGTGTCGGCGTAGCCGGTCGGCGAGAGTGTCGATGCGGCGATGCAGCCGCCGCAGATTGGGCGGATCGGGCAGCCGTCGCAGGCTTTCATGCCTCGCCGGAGGGCGGCGCTGGCGGGTGAGAAATAAATCTCTTCGAGCGTCTCTTCCCACAGGTTGCCCATGCGCGACGGCACTTTGCGGCAGCCGTGAACCTCGCCGTCGGGCAGCAGCACTATCCCGTCAAAAGCGATTCCACAACCTGAGCCGGTGCATCCGGTGGTTGTTTGTTCACCTCGTTCCCAGCGTATCAGATTGATGAGATTTTCCTTGTACGCGGCTATTGGGCTGCTCTCCGCATAGGCGAGGTACTCTTCGAGAATCGCTTTGTACTCTCCGGGAGCAATCTGCATGAGCGCGGCGCCCTCGCCCACCTGCGAGAGGCGCGTGAAGTTGAAGGCATCGGTCCGACCCTCAAGCTCGCGGACAAGCGGCAACACTTCGCGGAGATTTTCCTTGTGCAGCGTCAGCATGACGGCTGACGGGATGTTGTATTGCTTCAGAAGATCGAGAAACTCCATCGCCCGGTCGAAGGAGCCTTCTCCCCGGATGCGGTCATTGCAGCTTTTTCGGCCTTCGAGGCTGACCTGAAACTGCCCCGGCGGCTGAATCGAACAGAGCTTTTCAAGCTGCTCCCGTGAGACCGGATTGCCGAGAATATCGACATCGATCCCCCGGTTTACCGCCTCCTGGTAGAGTTCGAAAAATCCCGGATAAAGAAACGGATTGCCTCCGGTGAAGTCGATGTGACCAGCCACCCAGTGTTCATGACAGAAGCTCTGGAACTGGTCGAGGGCGCCAATCGCCTGCGCCTCGGTCATCGGTGAGCGCTGGCTGCGGTCGTAGCAGTGCCGACAGTGCAGGTCGCAGGCGTTGGTGATATGCCACTGCAAACCGAAATGGGCAAGGGTGAAGAGGTCATCTCTCAAATCGTGACCGAACAGCTCGGGATCACGGCGCAACAGCGTTGCCGGAGCCTTGAGAACTCCTTTGCGGTCGAGCCAGGAGAGCAGCCGGTAAAAGCGGCTGACGGGAAGATCGTGCGTTTCGGCGAGGCGCTTCAGATTCAGTTGCTCGGTGACAATTTTCAGGCCAAGCAAGTCATCCTTGTCCGCCGGGGCTTGCTGCATCCGCCCGCTGGAGGGATCCAGCCAGGTGAGATGAACCTCACCGCCACGAGCCTCCAGCCTGAGCGAATCAGCAAGCCGGTACCGGTTTGCGCGTCCCCGACTCTCCATCAGCCTGTTTCAGTAACTGATACTGGAAAAAATGACTGCCACTATTTGGCGACTCCGGCAGGAGCTGTGGCGTCGGCAGCAGGCTTGATGCCTCCACACCTGCGACCCGCCGGCAGATCTTTCAGCTCTGCCGCGCTCTTGATGACTTGGCTCTCATTGACAGTCGGCGTAATTTTTTTCATCCCCGCGCATTTTTTCCCGGCCATGCCCTCCTTGAGCTGCGGGCTTTCGGGCTGATCCGCGGCCATAAGTGGAAGCGAGCCCCCGGCGATCAGGGTTGAAATGCCAATCGATGCCAACACGCCTTTAACCGATTGTTTCATAACCTTTCTCCTTTGAGGGATAGTTTTAAACAGGTGATTCAGAGAAAAACAACTGACTTGATACAAAGAAGTTACTGGAAATCGCCCAGCAAAACAACCAACCCTTCCGGCCGATCTCGCTGAGCCGCAAAACAAAAAACATATCCCAGGCTGGAGTTCGGCGTTTCCGTCGAAACACTCACCGTGCTTCAATTATTAAAACGGCGATTAAAACTCTTTAAATAATTGCCCCGGACTTCAGTCCGGGGTATGCAGATAAGGCAAAATAAATCAGGGCTTTAGCCCAATCTCTTCTTGGAGTTGTTTTTGCAATTTATAGTCGCCGGAGCAATGAAACGAAATAGCCGTCCACGCAGGTCGCGACGGCGGAACGCTTTTTCCTTGATCAGACGGACTTGCTTCAGCGGATGCCGAGCTGTTTGCGTTTTCGCCAGAGCGTCGCCTGGTCGATGCCGAGGATGGTGGCGGCCTCCTGGAGCGAGGCGGTTTCGGCGAGCACTTTGCGGATGTGCTGCTCTTCGATGCGGTCGAGCGTGACCGGGTCGCCGAGACGGAGAACTGTTTTGTTCGCCGCCATCGTTTCCGGCAGCAAATCGGCGTCGATCTGGCTCGCGTTGCAGAGAATCACCGCCCGTTCGATGACGTTACGCAGCTCCCGGATGTTGCCCGGCCAGGCGTAGCTTCTGAAGATGGCGAGAACGTCGTCCGTGAATCCCTGAATGCTCTTGCCGTTTTCGGCATTGAAGTAGGCGAGCAGGCTGCTTGCGAGCGGCTCGATGTCGCCGGGCCGTTCGGCGAGCGTCGGCAATTCGATCGGCACCACGTTCAGGCGGTAGTAGAGGTCTTCCCTGAAGCGCCCTTCTTTGACTGCCAGTTCGAGATCGATGTTCGTGGCGGCGATGATGCGCACATCGGCCTTGCGGGTGTGCTGATCGCCCACGCGCTCGTACTCGCGCTCCTGGATGAAACGCAGCAGCTTGGGCTGGATCGAGAGCGGCAAATCCCCGATCTCGTCGAAAAAGAGTGTGCCGCCCTCGCACGCCGCGATCCTGCCGGGATTGTCCCGGAGCGCGCCGGTGAAAGCTCCCTTGACGTGGCCGAACAACTCGCTCTCAAGCAAATCCTTGCTCAGGGTCGGGCAGGAGATGACGCCGAATGGCCCCTTCGCCCGCTTGCTCATCAGGTGCATCGAGCGGGCGAGCACGGTCTTGCCGGTGCCGCTCATGCCGCGAATCAGCACGACGGCCTCCGACGAGGCGACCTGCCGGGCCAGCGACAGGGCGCGTTGCATCGACGGCTCGCGGCTTTCGATCTCCATCTCGCCGGATGATGGCATCAGGCGCTTCTCCATCTCGCAGAGCGAGGCGAGCTGCGCTGTCACATGGTCGAGCCGGTCGAAGTCGAAGGGTTTGGTGATGTAATCGGTCGCGCCGCGCTTCATCGCCTCGACGGCGGTCTCGACGGTCGCATAGGCGGTGATGACCACGAGCTTCATCCAGGGAAACGATTTCACCATCGCGGGAATCAGGTCGAGGCCGCTCTCCGTGCCGAGCCGCAGATCGACAAGGGCGAGATCGAACCGGCGCGAGGCCGCCGCCTCCATTGCGCTCCGCACGTTGCTGGCCGTGCTCACCTTGTGGCCACGCGACTCCATGAAGATGGTGAGCGTCTTGCGGATGTTCGCCTCGTCGTCGATGATGAGAATGCTGAGTGATGACATGCTCGAACCTTTGCGTTGTTCCGGCCTGATAACGGCACATGGCAATATAGCCATCGATCCGCTATCAATACGCATCCGCATCGGGCAAGGTTGCGGAGAGGCATCGATGATGCGAGGCGGCAGAGTGATGGAAAGCAGCGTAATTCTGATTCGATTGCCACTACTTCAATGATAGCGATTCGTCAGGGTTATGGCGGTTTTACTGTAGTGGTTTGTCAAAAGAATAATGACGGAGATACGTCATCGCGAGTCCCGAACTTTCAGGACGTGGCGATCCATCTTTAACTGCGTTCACTGATTCCGCATGGATTGCCACGTCGCTATGCTCCTCGCAATGACGGGGAATGTACATGACAGTTTCGTATTGACTTGACAGTAGCGGTGTGTCAATGGTAAACAGTTATGGATTCTCTGTCATTGCGAGCTGCCCGTATCCGGTCGGATACCGCACACGATGGGAACGCTCAGGCATCACGAACATTCCCTACCGCGATTTCCGGCTTTTCGATGCGTCTGCTTGCTCTTACGGAACTGAAGCGCGGTGCAATCGATTATGATGGCTGACGTTTGCTCGATCACCGATGGCGCGTCGCGTTGCCCGCCGGATTGTGCCGGAAAGCGAGTACTTGCAGGTTTTTTGAACATTTTCCGTCGCGATGGTATGAACAGAAGCAAATACATGGCGCTGATCTTCGGCCTTCTGCTGCTGGCGGCGCTTGTGTATGCGGGTATGAATTATGGTGAACTGTCGCGCTTCGCGCAGCTCATCGTCAATATCAACCCTATCTGGATCGTGATGGCAAGCCTGTTTCAGGTGGCCACCTACTTTTCGCTCGCGCTGGCGTGGTATCGCGCGTTTGCCGTCAACGGCATCGCCTATCCGCTCGGCAGGCTTTTTCCGCTCGCCTTTGCCAAGCTGTTTGCCGATCAGGCGCTGCCGTCGGCGGGAATCAGCGGCATCGCATTCGTCATCAATGCCTTCAGGCAGCGCAGTGTTACAGCGCCTGTCGGCATGGGGGTGATGCTGCTCACGCTGTTTTCCAACTACTTCGCCTTTGCCATCGTCGCCGCAGCATCGTTTCTCGCGTTATGGCGGCATCACGAGTTTCACCAGTGGACGGTCATCGTGGCCGGTCTCTTTTTCGTGTTCGTCGTCACTGTGCCGGGGGCGATTCTGCTGCTGAAAAAACGGGGTATCCAGAACGGATTGCCGCTGTGGCTGATGCGCCTGCCGGTGATCGCCGGAGTGGTCGAAACGTTTGATGATGCGCCGGACGATATGCTCCGCAAGCCGGGACTTTTTTTCGAGGCAACCCTTTATCAGTCGGCGATTTTCGTGCTCGACGCCGCCACGCTCTGGGCGATGCTCGCGGCGCTTGGCGAGCCGACCAGCTTCCAGGTGGCCTTTCCGGCGTTTATCGTCGCCTCGATTGTCGCCACGATCAGCCTGATACCGCTGGGCCTCGGCTCGTTCGAGCTTATCTGCACCGGGTTGCTGGTGAGCATGGGCGCGAAGGTCGAGAGCGCGCTGACGGCCACGCTGCTTCTGCGCGGCTTCACCGTCTGGCTTCCGATGATTCCGGGGCTGCTTTTGACCCGGCGCGAATTGCGGTGATGGCGGAGGAGAATCGGTGCGTAGATTTTTTTAGCGGTGA
>JAAXWU010000184.1 GCA_013334855.1 Chlorobaculum sp.
GCATGGGAGAAAATCTGGGAGAAGGCCGACATGAAGATCGAGGGCGACCGCTTCACCCAGAAGGTGCTTCGCCTGCACATCTATCATCTCGTTTCGACCATCTCGCCGCACAACGTCAGCATCGACGCCAGCATCGCCGCACGCGGCCTGAGCGGCGAAGGGTATCGCGGCCACTACTTCTGGGACGAGATCTACATCATGCCCTTCTTCATCCAGCACCTGCCGGAGATGGCAAAAGCGCTCCTGATGTACCGCTACCACAAGCTCGACGCGGCTCGCGAATATGCGCGGGACAACGGCTACCACGGCGCGATGTTTCCCTGGCAGACCGCCGACGACGGGCGCGAGGAGACGCCGACCATCCACTACAATCCGAAGAGCGACGCCTGGGATCCCGACCTGAGCTGCCGCCAGCGCCACGTCTCCATCGCCGTCTTCTACAACGCCTGGCGCTACGTGCACGACACCGGTGACACGGAGTTCCTGAACAGTTGCGGCGCAGAGATGATGTTCGAGATCGCCCGCTTCTGGTCGAGCATCGCCGCCTTCTCGCCCGAGACCGGACGCTACCACATCGAGGGGGTGATGGGACCGGACGAATTCCACGAGGAGCTGCCCGGCAGCGGCAAACACGGCGTGAGGGACAACACCTACACCAACATCATGACCGCCTGGCTTCTCGACAAAGCGCTCGAAACCGCCAGGAAGCTCGATCCGTCGGTGATGGAGGGCCTGATGGAGAAGATCGGCATCGGCCACGACGAGTTCATGCAGTGGAGCGACATTTCGGGCAAGATGAACGTGCTCATCGACGAGAACGGTATCCTCGAACAGTTCGACGGGTACATGGGCCTCAAGGAGCTGAACTGGGAGCACTACAAACTCAAGTACGGCAACATCCACCGGATGGACAGGATTCTGAAGGCCGAGAACGACTCGCCGGACAACTACAAGGTTGCCAAGCAGGCCGACGTCCTGATGACCTTCTACACGCTCCCCCCGATGGAGGTGTGCGCCATTCTCGAAAAGCTGGGATACCATGTGCCCGACCCGCTCAAGTTCGTGCGCGAAAACTACGCATTCTACGAACCAAGAACAAGCCACGGCTCGACGTTGAGCAAAGTGGTGCACTCGATCATTTCGAGCTACCTGCTCAACGGCCACGAGACCGCATGGAGCTGGTTCGCCGAAGCGCTGAAGAGCGACATTCACGACACGCAGGGCGGCACCACGCCGGAGGGCATCCACTGCGGCGTGATGGCGGGCACCATCGACACGGTCACCCGCTACTTCTCGGGCATCGCCTTCCATAAGGATATGCTCAACGTCAAGCCCAACTTCCCGCCACACTGGAGGCGCATCGAGACGAACCTCAGCTTCCAGGGAAGCTGGTACCGGATCGTGCTCACCCCGTCGAGCGCCTCGGTCACGCTCTTCGAATCGGAGGCCAACGAACTCCCGGCCTTCATCGGAGGCCACGCCGTCACCCTTCGCAAAGGTGAGGAGTTGACGGTACAGCTCGGCTGAGCGAAAAAGCGCCGGGAGGGCACGAATCCCCTCCCGGTTTTGTTATTTCAACATGAAACGCTATATATAGGATCATCTTCACGGGCACTTCACCCATTGACCCTCAACCTATGCGGCTCTCGAACTTCCGATACACCCTTCCCAAAACACGAATCGCCGATCATCCCGAATCGCCCCGCGACGCCTGCAAGCTGATGGTGCTGAACCGTCGCAAAAAGGAGATAGAGCACAAGGTCTTTACCGACATCGTATCCTACTTCAAGAAGGGCGATCTGCTCGTCGTCAACAACAGCCGCGTCTTCCCGGCCAAAATTTTCGGGCAGAAGGAGAAAACCGACGCCAAGATCGAGGTCTTCCTGCTCCGCGAGCTGAACAAGGAGGCCGGACTCTGGGACGTGCTGGTCGATCCGGCCCGCAAGGTGCGCGTCGGCAACAAGATATATTTCGAGGATGACGTCGTGGCCGAAGTGGTGGACAACACCACGTCGAGAGGCCGCACGATCCGATTCCTCAATCCCGACATCGACGTGTTCAAGATGGTGGAAAAGATCGGCCATGTGCCGCTTCCGCCATACTTTACGAGAAAAGCCAAAGAGATCGACCGCACCGACTACCAGACCGTTTACGCCAACCAGACCGGCGCGGTGGTCGCCCCGATGGCTGGCCTGCACTTCACGATGCCGCTGTTGCAGCAGCTCCAGAAGATCGGCGTGAAGATTCTGCCCGTCACCCTGCACCCGAGCCTGAGCACCTTCAACGCCATCGAGGTCGAGGATGTCTCGAAGCACAAGATGGACTCCGAGTACTTCAACATCCCCTACCAGACGGCGATGGAGGTCAACGAGACCAAGATGAACAAGTCGGGTCGCGTCTTCGTGGTCGGAACGACGACCTGCCGCGCACTCGAAGCCAACGCTACGGTCGATGGCAAGATCAAGTTTGGCCAGGGCTGGACGGACAAGTTCATCTATCCGCCCTACACCTTCAAGGTCACTGACGCGCTCATCACCAACTTCCAGCAGCCCGAAACGACCTTGATGATGGTCGTCAGCGCCTTTGCCGATCACCGATTGCTCATGGAAGCATACAAAACCGCGCTCAAGAACAACTACCGGTTCCTCGCCTACGGGGACTCAATGCTGATCTGCTGATGCCCATGAAAACAGTCGTCATCATCGCCGCCAGCGGCGTCGGAAAACGGATGAAGCTCGACGGCGGGTTGAGCAAGCAGATGCTCGAAATCGGCGGCCAGCCGGTCATCTGGCACGCCATGAAAGCATGTCAGGAGGCATCGACCGTCGAATCGGTCTACATCGCCACCTTGCCCGACAGCATTCCGGTGTTCGAAGAGATTGCGAAGTCGAGCGGATTCACGAAAATCAAGGCAATCATCGAGGGTGGCAAAGAGCGGCAGGACTCCATCGGCAACTGCATGGCGCTGATCGAGCGTGAGATCGAAAGCTCCGGCGTGATGCCCGACGCCATCCTCGTGCACGACGGCGCACGCCCCTTCATCCAGCCGGAGGAGATCGACGACATTGCCCGCATCTCGGCGCTGCATGGCGCTTGCGTGCCCGCCACGAAGCCGAAGGACACCATCAAGTACGTCGGCTGCAATCCGGAGATTTTCGGCGAAACGCTCGACCGCAGCCGCCTGCTCCAGGTGCAGACGCCGCAGGGATTCGCGCCCGAAAAGTTGATCGAAGCCCACCGCCGCGCCGCCGAAGAGCAGTGGTACGCCACGGACGACGCCGCGCTGGTGGAGCGCTATTTCCCGCAGCAAGAGATACGGATTTACGAGACCGGCTACCACAACATCAAGATCACCACGCCCGAAGATGTCTTCATCGGCGAGGCGATTCTGGCGGGGCTGAAAGC
>JAAXWU010000185.1 GCA_013334855.1 Chlorobaculum sp.
GAGCTTCGCGACTCGTCAACCCGGTAAAAGCGGTCAAACACGCGCTGGAGCTTGTCTTCGGGAATGCCGGGGCCATGATCGGCAATGGTGCACACCAGGAGGCCCGACTGCCGTGCGACATCGATCTCGATGGAGGAACCGGCGGGCGAGAACTTGATGGCATTCGACACAATATTTTCGAGAATCATGTCAAGCATGGCCGGATCGGCGGAGACCATCCCCTCGTCGCGCTTCTCCCGGACGAAGACGATCCCCTTCTCCCCGGCCAGCGGCTCCATGCGCGATATGACCGATTCGAGCGCCGGGGCGAATTCGAGCGGCGCGATGTGTAGCTTGACCGTCCCCTGCTCGTAGCGCGCCAGAATCAGCAACTGATCGATCAGGCGCGACATGCGGTGGAGTTCGTCAAGGCAGTAGCGTATTTTTTCTTCGTAGTGCTCGACCGCCCTCGGCTTGCGGATCAGCACGTCGAGCGTACCTTTAACGACAGCAAGCGGCGTGCGCAGCTCGTGCGAGGCATCGGCAGTGAAGTGTTTTTCCCGCTCGAACGCCTCTTGCAACCGGTCGAGCAGCGCGTTGATGGTCACGGACAAGCGATACAGCTCGTCGTGCTGGCGCGGCAGCGGAATGCGCTGGCCGAAGTTCTCCTGCGTCAGCGTCTCGGCGGTCGCGATCACCTCCTCGATCGGGCGGATGCTCTTGCCGGCAATTGCACGGCTCATGACGAACTGAAAGAGGATGATGACCGGAAACGAGAACAGCATGACGCTCTTCAGATCGAAAAATATGCGCAAGATATTGCCCGTCGGAATGGCGACGACCATCCAGGCCGCGACCTCCCCTTTTTTGTCGACGAGCGGCACCTGCACCTCCCGCACCGGCTCCGGGCCAACGGTGCTGTCGAAAAATCGAACGCCTGAATAAGCGGGATTGCATTCGAGCGTGTGATTTTCCAAGTTGAGCGATTTGCCGACTACCCGCCCTTTCCGGTCGAAAATCTGGATGAAACCCGAATCGGTGCTGATTCTCTCTACCGGTACCTGGTTGCCGTTCAGCTTCACCTCGGTGCTGTCCAGCTCGCACAACTTCTCCAGCTCACTAAAGAGCTTGCCCTTGAGACGGGCATTCTGCAACGCTTCCGACGCTTCGTGCCGCAGCTCCTGATCGAAATGGAGATAGACGATGCGGTCGATGGAAAACAGGATTGCCGCGAAAACAGCCGCCATCAGGAGCGCTGTCGTAAAAGTGTAGTAGAAAGCGATCCGGTTGCGCAGACTCATGGGCGGGAAAATATTCCCGCCGGGGAGGTAACTGCTGACGGTAACGCTTTTTTCGGGCGGCTTCATCGGGAATCGGAGCGGGATTCACGGATGATGTACCCCACCCCCCTGATCGTCTGAATGAGGTTGGTGCATCCGGCCTGTTCGAGCTTCTTGCGCAGAAAATTGATGTAGACATCGATCACGGCCGTGTCGGAGTAAAAGTGCATGTCCCAGACGTGCTCGATGATCTTGCTTCTCGAACAGGCGCGCTCCTTGTTACGTACGAGATATTCAAGCAGGGCGAACTCCTTCGGCGTGAGCGGAACCTCCACGGAGCCGCAAAAAACCTGGTGGCTCACGGTGTTGATGGTGACGGAGCCAACGCCGAGACGCTCATCCTCCTGATTGCTGCTTCTGAGCTGAACCCTGATGCGTGCGAGCAGCTCCTCGAATTCGAACGGCTTTTTGATGTAGTCGTTCGCCCCCGAATCGAGGCCGAAAATCACATCCTCGACGCTGTCCCTCGCCGTCAGAAAAAGAATGGGCACGTTGCTGCCCGACTTGCGAATCTGGCGGCACACCTCGATGCCGCTGAGGGCGGGAATCATCCAGTCCACCATGATCAGGTCATACTCGTTGGTCATGGCCAGATCGAGTCCGCGTCGGCCATCGACGGCCACATCAACGGCAAAGCACTCCTCTTCGAGACCTTCCTTGAGAAAACGAGCGATACCGGCCTCATCTTCGATAACGAGAAGTCTCATGGGCTTACTGGTTTACGACCATTTTTACTGAACTCCGAGCTATTTCCGATCCCTCCGCGAAAACTACGGAAAATCCGGCGCGACTCAATCACGTCGGGCAACGGGATCGAGTCATATAATAATTAAAGTATACCGCAAATGAATCAAATGATGAAGGCCACGACTCCGTAAAGAGTGACGATAATGCAAGCGATCAGTAACTAACGGTTTTCCTGAATGTTCATGAAACCGGATTCGAAGCCCTTCGTCAAAACCGGAACAGCGTCATGCGAAACCGGCGTCAAAGGGTCGGAAAAACACGCCAGACGACGCTGCAATGGCGCAGTAAAAATAGCGACTGGCCCCTAGGCAGCGAGGGGAGGGCTTGCCACCCGAGAGCCAACCGCAAACGGTTACAAATCAGAAAGGGCGAACTGCGCGGACGTAATTGTTGTCGAGCTTGTAGCCAAGATTGCAGATGCCGGTGCGGAAGCTCTGATCCCAGGCATCGTTTTTGTCGCTTTGGGTTCCGCTCCAGTAAAAGTGCCGCTCCTTGAAGCCGCCGATGAGCGTCTTGTTGATGTACAACCGGTTCAACTCCTCCTTGCTCGGCAAACGCCAGTCACTGAATCCGCCACCACGGTACTCCTTGCAAAGCGTTACCGCTTTCGACCATGTCGTACCGTTGCCGAGGTCAGCCGTGGCGGCGATCAGCCCGTGCGTCTGTCCCTCGACATACCCTGCCTCTCCGGGCTGGAACAGAAACGCCACCTTGCCGCCGCCATACTGGTCGCCAGTCTTCAGCGATGCCGGAGCGCTCTGTTCCGGCACAGAATCTGCTGCCTGAAGCAGGCATGGCGTCAGTGGGGTCGTCAACGCGATGAACATGGAGGTCGAAGCCAGAACCTTGTACAACCGGCGAAAAAACGGCTGTCTGATCATTTTCATAACAATGTTCCTCTTTCAAATAGATGATTTGATAATGTTCATACGTAATCAAGCAGTAGCTTCAGGCGAATCACACGCACGCCATTTTTTTCAGCATCCGTTTCAGCCTGCCTCCCAAAGCCTCAACTGCATGATCCAATAATAGCCACCAAATCTTAAGCGGATATTAACCATTGTTAAAATTATTCTTAAAAAAAACGAACGGGAGGGATCGGCTAATCTGGCGAGCTGAATTCGACTGGCGCAAGCTGTACGGCCACCGCTGAATGCAGGTTCTTCCGGTTGTAAAACAGCTCGATGTATTCAAACAGACTGCTCAGAGGCTCGTGCTGGTCAGCGAAGCTCATGTCGTAAATCCATTTGGTTTTCAGCGTTTTGAACACGGTATCTGTCACAGCATTGTCGTAGCCATTGCTTTTGCCGCTCATGCTCTGGATCATCCTGTATTTA
>JAAXWU010000067.1 GCA_013334855.1 Chlorobaculum sp.
ACGTCCACGCCCTCTTCGAGCAGGGCGACGACCTGCCTCACGGCTCGCTCCTCGTTGAAGCTGTGGTAGCTGACGAGGCGCTTGCCCTCGATGCCGAAGTGCTTGAGCAGAATCGAGGTGCGCCGGGTATCCTCGCAGGCAATCGCCCCGGCGTCGCGCAGCGTCCTGACCGCACGGAAGGTCATGTCGTCCAGATTGCCGAGCGGGGTGGCCACGACGTAGAGCGTGCCTTTATGTTCGTCGCGGGAATGTATCAATGGTAACGCCAGTTGATCAGGGGCGGCCTTTGTTCGGGAAAGCTTGTATATTGTCTTCCAACAGTATAGCAAAAAATATGAGAAACAGATTGATGCTTGCCCATGCAGCGTGAACAGATACTGTCGGTCAGCGGCCTCAAGGTGCATTTTCCGGTCAGAAGCTCCGGCCTTTCCGGCGGCAAACAGGTGGCCAAAGCGGTGAACGGCGTTTCGTTCGAAGTGCTGAAAGGCGAAACGCTCGGTCTCGTCGGTGAATCGGGATGCGGCAAGACTACGCTCGGACGCTCGATTGTCCGCCTCGTCCAGCCATCGAAAGGGGGCAAGATCGTCTTCCGTGGCCGCGACATCACCGGGCTTGGCAACCGGGAATTCCGCCCGATCCGCAAGGAGATGCAGATGATCTTCCAGGATCCCTTCGGCTCGCTCAATCCGCGCCTGACCATCGGGCAGATGCTCGGCGAGGTGCTCAAGGTGCACGGCATCACGAAAGGCGCGTCGGCGACCGCCAGGAAAATTGACCAGCTCCTTGACACGGTGGGCCTCAACCGCGACTACGCCAACCGCTATCCCCACGAGTTCTCCGGCGGCCAGCGCCAGCGCGTCGGCATCGCCCGGGCGCTGGCCGTCAACCCGTCGTTCATCATCTGCGACGAGCCGGTCTCGGCGCTCGACGTCTCGATCCAGTCGCAGATCATCAACCTGCTCAAGGACTTGCAGAATGAGTTTGGCCTCACCTACCTCTTCATCGCCCACGATCTTTCGGTGGTGGAGTACATCTCGGATCGCGTGGCGGTGATGTATCTCGGCAAGATCGTTGAAATCGCCGATGCCGGAACGCTTTACGCCAGCCCGAAGCACCCCTACACCCAGGCGCTGCTCTCGGCCATTCCGATGCCCGAGCTTGGCCGCAAGCACGAACGCATCGTGCTGAAGGGCGACCTGCCGGGGCCGCTCTCGATTCCCGAAGGATGCAGCTTCCACCCCCGCTGTCCCTTCGCCAGGGAGGAGTGCCGGAAGCGTGAGCCGGAGCTGCTGCCGCTCAAGGACGACCCGTCGCACAAGGTGAGCTGTATACTTTATCAGTGATTCATTTCAATCGATATGGCCAATACGAACAAGAAAAAAGGCGGATGTTTCCGCATCGGATGCCTGACGGTAATCGTCGCCGTGCTGCTTTTTGGCGGACTCGGAGTTGTGGCGCATCTGTGGGGCAAGCGCCTGCCGGAGCGCTTCGTGCTCCGTGTGCCTGTCTCCGGGCAGATCGACGAGCACCAGCCGGACGCCTCGTCGTTTCCCCTTGGCGGTAGCCGCCAGCCGCTCTCGCTCGAAGAGCTGCTGACACTCCTCGACCGCGTCAGAACCGACAAGCGGGTCGATTCGGTGCTGCTCGAAATCGACGGCCTGAACGCTCCCTCCGCGAAGATACAGGAGTTGAGCACTTCGATTGCCGCTCTCAGGAAATCGGGCAAAAAGGTGACGGCGTTCCTCGTCACCCCCGAAGACAAGGATTACCAGCTCGCCACCGCCTGCGACGCGATCATCGCGCAGAAAGGGTCGTGGATAACCCTCGACGGCCTCAAGGCGGAGCTTTTCTTTCTTGCCGACCCGCTCAAGAAGCTTGGCGTGAGCTTCCAGGCCGCGCAGTGGAAGAAGTACAAGAGCGCCGTCGAATCCTTCACGCGGAACGCTCCAAGTCCGGAGAATCTCGAAGAGAGCAACGCTTTGCTTGACGACGCATGGGCGACCTATCTCGACGCCGTGTCGCGCCAGCGCCGCATCAGCCCGGAGGCGTTCCGGCAGGTGATCGACTCGCTCGCCGTCCTGACGCCTGAAAAGGCGCTCGGCCTGCGCCTGATCGACCGCGTCGCCACCGACCGCGAGCTTGAGAAGGAGTACGCGCAACGGCTCGACAAACCGGCGGGCGAGCTGTTCGTGGGAGGAAAGGAGTACATCGACGCGACCGGCGGCATGAAGCCGAAGGGTGTTGGCGACCGGATCGCCGTTGTCAACATCACCGGCATGATCGTCAGCGATGGCGCGTCCGAGATGGGCGATGGCGACAGAACCGATGTCACCACGCTGAAGCAGGCGCTACAGACCGCGCTCGACGATTCGAAGGTCAAAGCGATCGTGTTGCGCATCGACAGCCCCGGCGGTGACGCGCTTGCCGCTTCGACGATGCTCGAACTGCTCGACGAAGCGAAAACCAAAAAGCCTATCGTCGCCTCGATGTCCGGCGTGGCGGCCTCGGGCGGCTACATGGTGGCGCTCGCGGGCAGCAAAATCTACGCCGAACCGATGACCGTGACCGGCTCGATTGGCGTCTTCTCACTCAAGCCCGACGTGAGCGGCCTGCTCGAAAAGACCGGCATCCGCCGCGAGGTGCTCACCCGTGGCCGCTTTGCCGATGCCGAAACACCATTCAAAGCGTTCGACGACGCATCGTTTCAAAAGTTCGTCGAGATGACGGGCGTGGTGTATGACGATTTCATCGCCAAGGTTGCGAAAAGCCGCAAGATGACGGCCGCGCAGGTCGATGCCGTGGCCGGAGGCCGCGTGTGGAGCGGCAAACGCGCCCTCGAAGTCGGACTCGTTGACCGGCTCGGCGGTCTCAACGACGCCGTGCAGGAGGCCAAAAAGCTCGCCCGGATGGATGCCAAGGCAAAGCCGGAGCTGCTCTACCTGCCCGTCCGCAAAACCTGGCTCGAATACCTGCTCGCCGGTGACACCTCGGCGATGGCCGCGTCGCTGACCGCCGGAATCGTCAGAGAATCGCTCGGTCAACTGCACCCGCTCGCCAACCTGCCCGGCACGGAAGTCGCCCGTTTCCTCCTCCGCACCGAAGCCCCGCAAGTGCTGGCGCTCGACCCGGTCGAGGTGGAGATCAAGTGATATTGGACAATTGATAATTGATAGTTGATAATGTAGGGGCGGCACTTGTGGCCGCCCTTCGTGATCATGAAGGATGTTGAGATGATCCATGACCAGCGCGATCGTCCTGTACGCTACTGATCAGTTGAACGAGCGGATTGGCGAGGAGAGGAGAATCATCGCCTGTTGACGATGCTTCACCGAGCTTTCCGCATGGATTGTCACGTCGCTACGCTCCCCGCAAAGACGGGAAATACACAAGACTGTTTGGTCTTGACTTGACACGAGAACTTCTGCGCATTTTGAATTGTTCTCTCTGGTGATTATCATTGATATATATCATTGGAGGGAGAGATCATGGACACAGCAAAAATATTTACTTCGGGACGCAGTCAGGCGGTTCGGTTGCCGAAAGAGTATCGGTTCGAAGGCAAAGAGGTGATTGTCCGGCATTTTGGCAGTGGCGTCATTCTTCTACCCTGCGACAAGCCTTGGGATATGCTCGAAGCAGCGCTGAACGAGTTCGAGACGGGTTTTGAGCTTGAGCGCGAGCAACCGGAGACGCAAAGCCGCGAGGAGATCAAGGGATGACTTATCTGCTCGACACCAACATCTGTATCTACATTATCAACACGAAACCGCCTCATGTTCTCGAACGCTTTCGCCGCGAGAGGTTGGGAGATATTGCCATTTCGAGCGTTACGGCATCGGAGCTGACGTACGGCGTTGTCAAAAGCGGTTCAGAGAAGAACCGGCAGGCGCTGTCTCTATTCTTTGCTCCCCTCGAAATCCTTCCGTTCGACGCATCCGTGATCTGGCATTACGGAGAGATCAGAAGCGATCTTGAAAAGCGCGGTACTCCGATTGGCTCCCTCGATACCATGATCGCCGCACACGCCAGAGCGCTCGGCGCAGTGCTGGTAACGAACAACGTCAGGGAGTTCAGCAGGGTTGAGGGATTACAGGTGGAGAACTGGGCGGAGTTGTCGGGTTGATCGAGAAACGTTGGCTTTTCGGTCGGCTGTCTGATGGTTCGTTTGTCCCGTCACTTGCTTATGTTTTATTCTGTCGTTCATTCTTGCTGTGTCGTCTTTTAGGCTTGTAGGTAACGGTTTGGCGCTTGGCGAAGAAGCGGATTTCGAAGCCTTAAACTGTCTGCCATAACTGAACTTGATACGAAGCACAAAGCTTCAATTAACCACTGAAGCCGCTTTTTTGCCAAACGCTTGTTAGCGGCTGCCTTACTGTTTGTCCAATGATGGTTAAGATTCATTGTTTCGTTATTGTTTGTGCTTCCATAAATTCATTTACAATTAGAGCAGCTTTTGAAAAATCTCCGCCAGTCATAATTGGGGCATTAATTATTAAAACTTTGTCTCCAATAACTGTCGTTGCAAATAGCTGAATTTCGGTTTGAGTGTCAACTTGTGTCGGAACTTTACCTAATTTGAAATACCAAATAAACCACCCTTTTGATTTTGTCACAACCCATTGACTATTGGGGTTTATTACTTCTACGCCTAAGTCACTCTTAAAATACCCCAATTCATATTTTGAATAAGCGTCAAGCAGTTCTTTCTGGTTATTAAGATTTTCTCCCTTAGTGTCCTTTTTATACCCGTCAAATTTTAATGTCATGATTTGTATTATTTGACTGTCTATGGTCACAAAATTATTTTGAGGGGAAACTGTCACTTGTCGTTTTAACGGAAACTTGATTGTAGTTGAAGAGCTTGAGTAGATTAATTCATTGTTGCTCATTTGTAGTTTACTGTCAACTGGTGAAAATGAAACTTGTCCTTTTACATTTCCAGTAAAAAGTCCAATCAGAAGTATTAGAAAGAATGTTCTAGTCATAATTTTTTTGTAGTCGTTCTTTTAATTGTCATTTAAATGCTTATCTGTTTCAAGGTTACACCGTCTCCAAAGGTTACCGCTAACGTTCCCGCGATATATGCAGTCCCTGAACTTAGAGAGTGACGCAGTCTGAGAGTCGTGAACGCAGTGAACCCTCGAAGCAAGTCACGTCCGCTCCGCGGCTCTTAGTGAAGGGATTGTATATATCGTGTGTTATGGGAAGTTTTGTTTTATATTTAAAATTATATACTATAGTAGAAAATAAATCTGCTTTTCAATTCTTAATGACTTTTCAATTTGTATAGTTTTAAAAATTGTATATTCCTGAATTCAATATCTTCATAAAATATTAACTTTACGTCATTTATTTCAATTTTTACCATAACTTCTAAATTATCAACAAAAGTTTTTATTTGATTCCACTTCTTTTCATTAAGTTTTCTATAATTCAATGTTGCAAAAGTAATCCAAATTATTTCAGGTTTATTAATTTCCACCCCAAAATTATTAGATAACTCTTTTAAATTTGAACTATTAAGCTCACTTAGAAAACTTGAGTTATTTTGGTATTTAAAAAATAATCTTATAGCACCATCTTCTGATAAAACTATTTTTTCAGAAATTAAAATAGTTTTATCTTCATTAATAATCATTTTTTCAGTCCACTCTGGAACATTTGGATAAATTCTGTCAGCTAAAACATTCGACTTACTTCTTAGTAAAGTAATATGTAATCTATTACTATCTGTAATTAACAGATTTTCAGACAAATTAATTACTATTTTATCAAATAAATCTATAAGATATTTATCTACAGGAAACCCATAAACTAACGATATTCCATATTTATTTTGATTTAGCTCTATGTTTCTTTTCCTTATAATTTCAATATTCATTTATAAACTCCCAAAAACATTTTTATTTCTTTAACTATGTCATTTATAGAATCAAAATCATTAAAATTATTTTTTACTAAAATACAATTTTCTTTTTTATTCACTCTTATAGCTCTATTCTTTTCTATAATTAATTTCACATCATCAATACAACAATTATTTTCTTTATCTTCGCTATGTCTTAATATCATTTTGGGACAAGCTTCTAATATGACAACTTTACATTCTATATAATTTGAGATGAAATATTCTGCACCATTATGTCTAAACATAAAAGTAATTAATTTATTATCCTCAATTGCATTTAAAATATCATTTTTTGAATATCCATAAGAAATATTTCCCTTAGTACGAATGAAAAAAAAATATTTTTCTAAGTACAAATTTATGAATTCTACATTTTTAAGATGTATAAAATGCTCTTTTAAATCTGACTCTCTTTTTTTTCTTGTCGTATAATTAGGAATAATTGATATTTTATTATTTTTACTTAATTCCTTTGCCACAGTAGATTTACCAACTCCAGATGGTCCAACTATCAATAAAATAGTGGCATTAAACATTTGCATTTTTTTTATAAAATCACTATCAATAAAAAAGTTAGGTATTTTTTTATTCATTACTATCCTCTCTCAAATTAATTATTTGCTATATAATCAAATACAACTAATGCCATATATAATATCCCTACCATGAATAACATATTTCCAGTATGAATTCCATGTTTGTGAAAGTTTTTATCTAAATAAGTTTGAAAGCCATTTTTAATGTCTTTTTCTAATTCTCTCAGATAAGAAGCTACATTTTTATTGAGATTTCTATATCTATTATATAAAAAGTAACCAAGCCAATAACAAATCAATCCTAAAATACGAATAGTCAATGTAGACTCATTTATACTTTTTTGATAACTTAATGCTAAAACTGCACTACTTATACCAGAAAATATTGAAAATACAGCCCATTGAGTAACCCCAATACTCCTTTTATAATCAATTACTTTTAAATATATTTCTTTGTTATAGTTTTGCAACATAATTCCTCCTTTTATGAATTTTTAAAATTTCCCATAACTTGTTTATCTGCGCTACTCTATAGCGCCTTACATCCCATATTGGACAAATAAGCGCTACAAAGTAGCGTGTTATTTATCGGTGCGTTGTTGTCGCGTTTATTACAGGTCATCGAATGGACTATTAATTTTTTGCATACTTTTTCACCACTGTGTTTGAACGGACTGTTTTTTATGAAGGTTATTGCATGAGCCATTTTGTGTGAAAGCATAGAATTATAAAAATAGCTTCTTTTCAGGATTCTGTCTGTTGTCAAAGAAATCTAAGAGAATGATTTTGTCTCCCGTAACTTTGTAAAAAAGATCAATCTCTTTAACTATTGTAAAACCTCTGATTCCTTTTTCTTCGTTTTCCATGGTGCCAATTTCAGGGTACTCCGAGAGAATTTCTAAAAAGCCATAAACTTTGTTGACAAAATTACCAGTAATTCTTTCACCCCATTCTTCAGGCAAGTATTCAAGAATTTTATCAAATTTCTTGTCCGCTCGCTTTGACCAAAGAATTTTTAAAGCCATTTCTTATGCTTCATTTTCATTTCTTCATGAGTGATAAGATTTTCAGGATTTTCACTTTCCTCCAGTGTCATCAATAATTCTTCCTGCTCATCTTCAGTCAAACGGTTCCAAAGCTGGCCCTCTTTGGTCGAAGTTCTTGTTTTCATCAAGTCGTAGAAACTCATTAACAGACTATCATTATTGATGCTGTCAATGAGGCTATGAAAGCTTCTCTTTAATTCTATTGTGTTCATATTTTCTCTCTTTTTTGAACGTTACTCATAATTTTGGCATCAATCGCGTCCTCTGCTTCAAAGCTATCCCAACGACTGTGGTTCCAGCGGTCGCCTGTCCATTGTGGCTTTTGCGCCTCTGAATTCGAGGCGACTTCTCCATATAATCGCGCTTGCGTGAGGCATTTTCAGTAGGGGAAAGGTGAAACAACCTTGTACTACAGCCAACACATTTATATGAAGTTAAAAAATTAGTAACGCAATGCAAACAAATGCGAGGTGCGTTTGCCGTTGCGTCTCATTTTTCTTCCATCCCCACAAACGCGAAAAGCCAGGAAAATTGCGGCTTTTGCAATGGTTTCGGATCTTTGGAACAGAGTCTTCAGACCTCCATGATCTGCTTTTCGGATTTGTGCAACGGGTCGTCCGCGTTTTTTTTGCCGCGTTTGCAATCATCGTTCTGGATGATGATTGTCGTTTCCATCATCCAGAACGATTGCAGTCGAAGATCCAGTATTTCGGTGACTAACCGTCCCGGCGTATCGCTCAGAACGAGTAGGTCACGGAGGTCTGGGCGCGGATGGCGTCGCCTTCCTGCTGGTTTTTGTAGTCGGTTCTCCAGCGGGAAAGCTGGCTGCCGAGAATGAAGTTCGGCGTGATGCGGTGCGTTACCGAGATGAACTGCGTTTCGTTCAGTGACCGCATGTTTGACGCCAGATCATCGTCGTTCGGATCATCCATGCCCGCGCCGAGGCTCAGCGTCGTTTCGGGAGTTGCAGCGAAGCGCAGGGCCGCCCAGCCGCCGTGCGTGCGGATTGCCGTGGCGCCGTTCCTGCCCTGGCCGATGCCGCCCCAGTAATCGTCGAGATTCTCGCCGGTGAAGAGTTCACTGGCAAAGAGCAGCTTGCTGCTCAGCGGCAGCGACAGTTCGAGCACGCACGACCACGAGTCGAGCGTCTCATGCGTTCCGTCAGCGGCGGTGTCCCACTCCTCCTGCCCGTAATGGCCAGAGACAGCGATGGTTGCCGGTTTTCCCGAAACCAGGAGCGGCGTTGAAAGCGCCAGGCGTCCCTGAAGCGAGGGCATCGCGGCGTCTTTGCCGGAATCCGCTCCGCTCACGTTCGTTTCGCCAATCGTTCTGGCAGCCGCCACGGCGACCTCCACGCGGCTCTTCTCGCCGCTCTTGAACCCTTTGGTGAAACGAATTTGCGGATGGCGTCCGCCGATGTTGCCCGCGTCCCACATGATCGCCGGGTCGTCCACGAAGGGGATGAGCGAGGCGTTCAAATCCCAGGTCTGTCCGGCGATGATGCTGAAGTCGCGTGCTGGCCAGAACGCTTTCAGATAGCCGTGGCGCAGGCGCGGGTTCGAGGCGTTTTCGGTCGCGCCGCTCAGGAAGTCGAACTCGATGTTGCCGGTCAGTTTCATCGTTTCTGTGTCGGGGCCGTAGAGGTTCATGCCGACTCTCGTGGCGCTTGCCGTCAGGTTCCATTCGGCATCGTCGTTGACCACCGCTTCGGTCGGAGCGTAGAGCGCGATGTTGCCCGGCGTGATCCGGGCGTTGTCGTACGAGGCGTCGAAACGGGCGAATCCGTAAAACTGGAGCCTTGCACCCGAGGAGACCGAAACGTCAGGCTTGCTGGCGCTCTGGGGGGCAGGCGTTGCCGGTTGAGCGGCTGGAGCCGCGGCTTGGGCTTTGACCAGCGCTTTCAGTTCGGCAAGCTCCTTTTCGAGGCTGGCGATTCTCGCCTCGACCGGATCGGCAGCCATTGCCGGAGAGGAGCCGAGCAGTGCTCCGGCAAGCAGCAACGCAGGCCGGAATGATCCTTTTGCTTTCATTCTGTGAACGGTGATGAGTTATCGAAAAACGCGAAGATGGTATCAAAGAACGTGAATAAATATAGATAATTCTCCCCCGCCGCGTTGAATCGTGAAGAGATTTCTCCGATAAAGCCGCCGCACGGTCAGACGATCCGCAATTCATGGTGTTGCCAGGCCGGTCGTTCTGAGGTGATATGCCGTGGCGGTTTAAGATCAGGAGGGGTTACTGCGGATTGCCAAGATTGTCGATAAAGGAGTCGAGGAGGTAGAGCCGATCGGAAGGAGTAAGGGCGGTGTTCAGGTAGTTGCGCATATTGGCTGTTTCAGCAGAAACCTTGAGGCTCTCCCATACCGTTTTCAACCAGGCCTCTCTGGGCTCAAAAGGTGCCGGAAGGGTGTAAGATGGAGAGCCGTTTGCCGTTGAAACAGCAACAAACTGGATCATTTTCTCGCGCAGCGCGTCGAATTTTTCGTCGATATGCGCAACCTGGTTGCGGACTGCCGATTCAACGCGACTCAGAACAAGTGCGGCCATGGCGGCCTGGGTCTTTCTGTTAGAATGCCTGCCAGGATTGATTTCATGATTGATATATCCATCAGAAGCCGCAAGTAATTTTCCGCGTTCAGCCGCTACAAACGATGCAAGCGGACTTTTTATCTGCAACAAGGACTCCTCTGCTGCTATCAGCCAGGCCACAGTTTTTTCGATGAATTGCGATTCCCGCCGCTGATACATGTCAATCAGCGTGCTCACCTGCGACAGGCTGTCCATCATCCGCTCTCTCGTAAATGCTAACATGACACAGATGAGTTTATTCCGGGAGCAGTTTTTTGGTCGTGCTGCCATCTTTCTCATCGATGGCATTCCACTCAAGCCCCTCTTCTTTCATGGTGATCTTCAGCTTTACAACATTATCAAGAGCGGCTTTCTCCTTTATGTCGGCAGTGATGATCGAGGCGTGGATTTTTGATGGTACGCCGGAATCTTTGAAAGCAACCTCACGGGTTGTTTCCTCAACAAGAGCAGCGATTTTTCTGGCGTCCAGATCCGATATTCTGGATTGTTTTACAGCCTTTGCAAATATCTCGTTGACAACCTGAACAACCTGTTCACGTTGTACATATTGAGTAGCCGAATCTGCTGCTGGCGTAATTCTTTTCAATTTCTGTGTAAGCGCAGTTTTTAAGGTAGTCTGCGCGGATCTACTCAATGGCGCGCCTCGCGAGATCAGCTCCTGCGACAGCTTGTCGAACACGGCGGATGTAATAGCTGAAGGCGTCTGGAGGGCAGGAGGCTTGGCTTCGGAATAGGTTTCAATCAGCATCGGTAATTCAACGACCATCTCGGGAACCCTGACTCTTGGCACAGACATACCAGAAAGAAGTGGATTGCTTCTGTAGTATTCCGCTATCTCTGTCGTTTCCTGATCGGTTATTCTGCGCGCATGTGCGAGACTGGCGAGTAGAGAACCGACCAATTCCCCAATATCTGCCATAATCTGGATTGTTTGGTTGAACAGGGAACATCCCGTCCTCTTTGTTCGCTACAATGAACAGGAGGACGGGACATTCATCATGTTCAGTGGTTTAAGTGGTTGCAGGCACTTCCTTTATGCAGTTTTCAAGAATACCCAGGAGCCGCTCTGTGCCTGCCGGAAGCTCATCCTGCACGGCGCGTACATGGACAGCCATCGAGTAGGTGCGCTCCACTTTTTCGCTCGACGTGGTGCTCTTTTTGTAGGAAAAATTGACTTTCAGGGAGGCCGAACCCCAACCCCATCCTGCTTTGGCTTGCAATTCCGTATTCAAACCCATTTCAGATGTCGCGGTACTTTCCTGTACTGCTGTAATCTTTGCGTTGAAATCGATCGTAGTTTCCTCCACACGAATAAACGGTATGGGGAGCATCGTCAGGAATGGTACGGTGAGAGTGAAATCTTTTGGCTCAACCGTTACGGTGCCATCCGCAGCTTTCGTTTCAACAGGTTTCGAGTACTTGAACGTGACCATCGTGGGTCCCGTGATATTGCCAGAATCATCCGTGTCGAATCCTACAGCCTTGATGAAATCAACCGATGTCACCGCAGACTGCGCCTGAGCCTTGATAACGGCGTTAAGTGGTCCGCCAATCATCGATTCGAAATCCAGACTCGCAAGTTCATCTCCGATAGCCATGTCAGCCTCCTTTATTTACGGGTTGATTAATAGACTAATAGACCATTTTTCGAACCATTAAAACGGTAGATAAATCTCAGAAAAATGCATTCCATCAATTCACTGGAGCCAGGTTCTTTTCCAATGTAACTTTTTTAATCGATCGACCATGCTCAAAAACTCCAGAACTCGCGGTCGAGGCTGCGGTACTGGATGCCCTGCACGAGGTGCTTCATTTCGATATGCTCCGCGCCGTCGAGGTCGGCTATGGTGCGGCTTACCTTGAGGATGCGGTCGTGCGCCCGGGCCGAGAGGTTCAGGCGGTTCATGGCGTCCATCAGCTTTTCGGCGCTCTCCTTGTCGAGCTTGCAGAACTTTCGGATCAGCTTCGAGTTCATCTGCGCGTTGGTGAAGATGCGCGGAGATGCCAGCGCGGCGAAGCGCTCGTGCTGCACGGCGCGGGCCGCGATCACCCGCTTGCGGATGGCGCTGGAGCTTTCGGCCAGACTGTTCGAGAACAGCTCGATGTTCTCGACCTTCGGCACGTCGATGTGGATGTCGATGCGGTCGAGCAGCGGGCCGGAGATTTTGGAGAGATAGCGGCGGATCTGTTCCGGCGAGGCGGTCGGCAGGCCGTCGCGATCCTTCAGCGGCCCGGCGGGACTTGGGTTCATGGCGGCCACCAGCATGAAGCCCGCCGGATAGCGCGTCGTGAGCGCCGCCCGCGAGACGGTCACTTCGCGATCTTCGAGCGGCTGGCGCAGCACTTCGAGGGCGCTGCGGGTGAACTCCGGCAGCTCGTCGAGGAACAGCACGCCGTTGTGCGCCAGGCTCACCTCGCCCGGCTTGGCCTGCGCGCCGCCGCCGATCAGGGCGACGTTGCTGCTCGTGTGATGCGGGTTGCGGAACGGGCGCGTGATCATGAGCGGACGGTTGCGTTCGAGCAGGCTCGATACCGAGTAAATCTTGGTCGTTTCGAGCGACTCCTCAAAGCCGAGCGGCGGCAAAATGCCCGGAATCGCCTTGGCCAGCAGCGTCTTGCCACTACCGGGAGGGCCGATCATCAAGAGATTGTGCCCGCCCGCCGCCGAGATTTCGATGGCCTTTTTGGCGGCAAGTTGCCCCTTGATCTCGGCGAAATCGACCGGGTACTCCGGCTCGCAGTCGAACAGCTCCGCCACGTTGACGTTCACCGGTTCGGCGGCGATGGAGCCGTTCAGCAGTCCCGCCGCCTCGACGAGCGTCTCGACGCCGAACACCTGCGTCGCCGCGCCGGTCGCCGAAATCGCCACCGCCGCCTCCGCCGCGTTCATCTTCGGCACGATCATCCAGCGTATATTTTCCTTCGCGGCCATCACGGCCATCGGCAGGGTGCCGCTGATGCGCCGCACCGAGCCATCGAGCGCCAGCTCGCCGAGCACGATGGTCTCCTCGAACTGCCCCTTGATCTCGCCAAGCGAGCCGAGCAGCCCGACGGCGATGCCAAGATCGAACGACGTGCCCTCCTTCTTGACGTCCGCAGGCGCAAGGTTGACCGTGATTTTCTTCGACGGTAACTCGAAGCCAGAGTTGCGGATAGCCGTCAGGATGCGCTCACGGCTCTCCTTGATCGCGCTGTCCGGCAGCCCGACCACGGTGAAGGCGGGCAAGCCGCCGGAGACATTGGTTTCAATCTCGACCTTCAGGGCATCGATGCCAAGCAGCGCCGCCGCGCAGAGTTTGGTAAGCATATGAGACAATGAGTAGGGGTTGATTCACTGCC
>JAAXWU010000186.1 GCA_013334855.1 Chlorobaculum sp.
CCGAACATGTGCGTGCCGCGGAACAGGTCGCTGTATTTGCGCTTGTCCTCGATCTCGATAATCACGCCGGGCAAGCGCCAGAGGTTTTCGCTGATACGCGCCACCACCAGCTCGTTCAGGTCGCGGTAGATGGTCGAAACGGCAAACGGACTGTAATCCTTCGCCTCGGTGATCTTCTCGTTCAGCTCATCCACCGGAATTTCAAGCAGATAAGCGATATACGGAATGCTCGACGGACTCAGAGCCGACGGGATGATCTTGAGGGTGTAGAGCGCCCGGTTCTCCAGCACGGTCGCGCCGTTCCGGTCGATGAAATGGCCTCGCGGCGCCTGCTCCCAAATCCTGCGGATGCTTCCCGATCTCGAACCGATGGAGTCGTTTTCGGCAAACTGAAGCCAGGCGAGGCGCACAGCAAGAAAAAGAAAGGCAGCGGAGATGAGCAGCGTGGTCAACTTGGTTCCGCGACGAAGATCATCCATAACTCAATCCCTCAGCAGTTTCTTCAGCGCGAAATGATAGGTGAGCACGGTCAGCGTCATGCTCATGAGGGTACCGAGGATGACCGTCTCCGGCATCCTGATATAGAGGGGCAGCGCGAGCGGATCGAGCATGATCGACTGAAGCAGGTTGCCGGCGATGAGCGCGGTCAGCGATGCGGCGTAGAACATGCGCTTTTTCTTGACCGAGGTGGCGTGGCTCTCTTCGGGCACATGGTAGAAGCCCGCCACGAACCCCTGCACGGTGCCGATGAGGGCCGAAAGGCCGAGGTTGCCCGAAAGCATCCCGGCGACCAGTCCGGTGCCGAAGCCGTAGTTGACGCCGGTTCGCTGCCCCGCCGACACCGAGATGTAGGCGATGAAGATTGCCAGAACATCCGGCGAGGCGTGCAGGATAAGCAGCTTCGAGAAGAGGAAGCGTTGCGCGAGAGCGAGTATGAACGCGAGAGCTATATAGAGAAAATATTTTTTCAACGCAGGGCGGATTGTCAGTTTGTTGCCGGTGATTGCCTTCTCATCAGTGCATTACTCACTCCTCTTTGGCCGGAACGTCCGGCGAGGTCATAAGCTCGATCTTCTCCATCGACGGCTTTGCCAGCGAGACGAGCACCCAGGAGAGCGACGAAAAATCGACCGCCAGCCGGACATCGACGTTGTAGAACAGCTTGTCCTTCGAGATGCGGATGACCTGGCCGACCGGAATGCCACGGCTGGCGAAGGTGCTGTAATCGGAGGTGCGCAGAAACTCACCGGTGAGCAGCTTGCTGCTGACGGGCACATGCTCCATCTTGGCGAGCCGCTCGTGGCCGTTGCGCCAGGCGAGCAGCCCGGTGGTGCTGGTGCTGTCGGAAACGACGCTGACCATGAAGTTCCGGTTGATCACCGGCAGCACTTTCGCATAGTTCGACGACACCTCGATCACGCGCCCCACAAGCCCGTCGGGGGTCAGGACGGCCATATCTTTGGCAATGCCCTGACGCGAACCGGCATCGATGACAAGCATGTTGTCGGTCGCGCTGAAGCGCCGGTCAACCACGCGAGCGACTTTGAACTGGCCGCTCCACGGCGGCGCAGTCGCAACGATGGCGTTCGCTTCGCTGGCGTCACGCCGCGCCCGCTGCTCGCGCAGCAGTTGGGCAAACAGCCGCGCATTCTGCAGGAAGAGCTGCTCGTTGTCCCGCTCCAGAAAAAAAACAGAGGTGGCGTCGGTGAACTGTTTGGTGACGGCAGCATTGATGGAGAGACCACGCTCGCGGATGGCCTCGAGAGTCTCCTGGCGCTGAAGCTGCATGAGCATGACAGAGATGCTGCAATACAGCAGGAAATAGAGATATGCGGTATGTTTGGCGATAAAACGGAAAAAACTCGACACGTCCGTTGTCTTCCTGGTTAACACATTGAGCGCAGCCCTTGCAGCAGGTTTTCAGGGATAAGAAAAACAGCGCGGGATTTGCCTGGGCGATCTTCTTTACAACAGTCTCGATCCGGAGCATTGGCCGGAAAATACAGGTCATTGACCGAAAATATAACAGTTAGCGCCTCTTTTCTTCGATGAATTTTAAGGCGATTTCAAAAACTTCTTGTTCCGATCATCAACCGGTATCGGGTACTACTTGAAATCCTCGTTTCGCCCCGAATGTCGTGACGTTACGACACTTTTTCAACGCGCCCCTGCGTTCCAAACCACCGGACGGAAAACCCATTTTTTGCTTTTTAGGCTGAAATGACGATTTTGAGCTTCATGACAGCCGACCGGTCAGGGAAGAGTTGAAAACAATGGCGAACTCCCGTCGCTCCGGCCCGGTTTCCCGGCATATGGGAATTCACGCCAAGATATTGCAACAACGCATGTTATTTGACAAACGCAGAAACGTAACGGACAAGTTCGTCGTTGTCGGAGACCGGGTGCTGATCAAACCGAAATCCCTCGACGAGACAACCAAATCCGGCATCTACCTTCCACCAGGCGTTCAGGAGAAGGCCAAGATCCAGAGCGGCTACGTCCTCAAGGCGGGGCCTGGCTATCCGGTCGGGCCGCCAACCGATACCGACGAGCCTTGGAAGGAGCGGGCCGAAGGGCCTCAGTACATTCCGCTTCAGGCCAAGATCGGCGATCTGGCCATCTTCGTGCAGAACAGCGCGTACGAGATCGAGTATGAGGAGGAGCGCTACCTGATCGTGCCCAATTCAGCCATTCTTCTCTTGATCAGGGAGGACGACGACCTGGAAGATTATCTGAGATGACTCGCTGGCGGAGACCGGATTCGCGTCCGGCCTCCAATCCGGCTCGCGCTCCTCTTCGACTGTCGAGGAGTTTTTTTTATTCATTTTTTCACAGATCGACATGACGACAGCAACTGATATGCAGAAAGAGGCGGCGGGCCTCTCGACCGAAGAGCTGCTCCAGCGGGTGCAGGCTCTCAAAAAGGAGATGAACGCCATCATCCTCGCCCACTACTACACCCTGCCGGAGATCCAGCAGGCGGCGGACATTGTGGGCGACAGCCTCGCGCTGGCGCGGGCGGCGGAGAAGAACTCGGCGGATGTGATCGTCTTCGCCGGGGTCTACTTCATGGCCGAGACCGCCAAGATTCTCAATCCCGGCAAGATGGTGCTCATGCCCGACACCGGCGCGGGCTGCCCCCTGGCCGACAGTTGCCCCGAGGAGGAGTTCCGCGCCTTCCGCGAGGCGCATCCCGACGCCATCGCCATCACCTACGTCAACTCGACGGCGGCCATCAAAAAGCTCTCGGACATCATCTGCACCTCGTCGAACGCCGTGCATATCGTGCGGCAGATTCCGCCGGAGCAGAAGATCATCTTCGGCCCCGACCGCAACCTCGGCGCATGGGTGAAAAAGCAGACGGGACGCGACATGCTGCTCTGGCA
>JAAXWU010000068.1 GCA_013334855.1 Chlorobaculum sp.
CCGCTCTTCGGACGGCTGCACGACAGAAGCGAAAGCGCGAAGCAGAGCGGCAAAAGGGCGCGAAAGCACAAGGATATTATAGTTTTCATCACTATTCCTGACTCATAACCCATAGTGGCGTGTCAATAGTAAACGGTTCTGAAGCCTCCGTCATTGCGCAGAGCATAGCGACATGCTCGAATAAAAACAGTGGACAGATACCATCATCCCTCACTTTTGCCTTGACACACCCAAAGAGACTTTTCGATATTACACAGAAATTCACGGTCAATCAAACAACGCATCACAGGCGTCGGCCGTTCACCGCCATAAGCATTCAGAAGTCTGCGCCGGTTATGTCGTAGTATGATGTATCTTGAGATATACAAAAGCACAAAATTACGACGCACCGAACCTTAACCTATGAATTCCCAAAGCGCGGAAGCGCTCATCCTCCTGCTCCTGATTCTCTTCGAAGGGGTGCTCTCGCTAGCGGAGTTCGCCATCATCTCTTCGAGTCCGACACGCTTGCGCGAGCTTCGCGAAGCCGGGTATCCGGCGGCGGCCGTCGCGCTGAAGCTTCAGGAAAACGCCGCCCGGCTGCTCTCCTCCATCAAGGTAACCTCCACCCTCGTCGCCACCCTCGCGGGTGTTCTGGGCGGACTCTTCTATGCCGCACCGCTCGCCGGACTCCTCGGTTTCGCTGCCCTGCCCGAACCCTCTCGCCAGCCCCTTGCGCTCGCGATGGTCGTCGCCATACTGGCTTATCTGATGCACCTCTTCGGCGGTTTGCTGCCGAAAAAGTTCGCCCTGCGCCACCCCGAATCCATCGCGGTGAGGGTAGCCGGATACATCGACAAGCTCTGCGCCATCGTCTCACCGGCAGTATTTCTCGCCGAGGCTTCGGCATCGCTGGCGCTCCGGGCGTTCGGCATCGAGGCGGGCGAAAAGCCGCAGGTGTGCGACGAGGATGTGATGCTCATGATCCGCCAGGGGGCCAAGAAAGGGGTGTTCGAGTCGGTCGAGTACGAGATGATTTCACGGATTTTCCGCATGAGCGACAAGCGGGCCAGCTCCATGATGACACCGCGCAGCGAGATCGAGTGGCTCGATCTGGAGAGGCCCGACGAGGAGCTGGTGGCGCGGATCAAGGCCAGCGGGCGCTCGCGCTTTCCGGTGGCGGCGGGCAGCCTCGACGAGCTGCTCGGCGTCGTGAGGTCGCTCGATCTGGTCAGTTTCAGCCTCTCGTCAAAGGGGGGCATCAAGGCGGCCATCAGAGCATCGATGAAGCCACCGCTCTTCGTGCCCGAATCGGTGCCCGCATTCAAGGTACTCGAACTCTTCAGGAAAAACCGCGCTCACTTGGCACTCGTGATCGACGAGCACGGCTCAGTGCAGGGCGCGATTACGCTCACTGACGTACTTGAAAGCATCGTCGGCGACGTACCGGCGGACGACGTCGAGGGCGACGAGAAGCGCATCGTGCGCCGGAGCGAGCGCACCTGGCTGGTCGATGGCATGGTGCCGGTCGATGAGTTCCTTTCGGCCTTCAGCCTCGATGCGAGCGAGTTCATCGACGAGAACGAGCCGCGTTTCGAAACGATGGGCGGCTTCATGATGACCCGCCTCGGCGAAGTCCCCTCGGTCTCCGACGCCGTCCGCTGGAACGGCCTCACCTTCAAAGTGATCAAAATGAACGGCAAGCGCGTCGGGCGGATTTTGGTCGAGCAGGAGGCGAAAAGCGCCGCGAAAAAATAATCGGGCAGTAGATCGCACGCTGATTTCAGGGGATGCAAGGGATGCCGTCCATGCAGGTTCAGCCATGCCCCGTCAATGGTAAACCATTTCCAAATATGCCCCAACCCCCAGCAAAGTGACTTGTTTCCCGCTGTGAAGGATAACACGAATAGAAAGGTCAGCCCCGCGCTGGCCATTTTTATTTATACGCTTATTACTCCGACGATTAAAACTCTTAAATAATTGCCCCGGACTTCAGTCGGGGGTATGCAGATAAAGCAAAATAAATCAGGGCTTTAGCCCAATCTCTTCTTGGGTTTGTTTTTGCGATTTATAGTAGCCGGAGTAATAAACCCTCTGTATAACTTTTCGGATTGACGCTGCACTATCGATCATTCACTGTTTTGTTCGGCTGGCTTTGCTCTGGCTCCTGTTGCGACTACTGCTTTTTTTTCATCCTCCACCGATTCCGTATCTCAAGATGGAACTGCATTTCGTATGTATTCCCGTTAAAGATAGTACATTAAACGAGTTCCAACCGGAACGGTTGCCGAAGTGGCGGAACTGGTAGACGCCCGGGACTTAAAATCCCGTGTTCAGCAATGGACGTGCGGGTTCGATTCCCGCCTTCGGCACCAAACTTCTCTTTTCAGCGAAGATTCTTCAAAGCGATCCCGTCGTTTCTTGCGAAGTTTTTTATTGATCGAGAGGCTTGTTGTAGAATATGATGCCTAAATGCTCGCGGTAGCGACATTCGGCGAGGCGGGAATAGACAAAATCCTGAGAGCAAAAACTTGCTCTGGCGTAGAAAATGGCTATAAGTTGCGCAATATTCCCACAGAACGCTACATGTTTTTTTTGGGGTAGTCCTATCAAAAACCGGACTCAAAATCATAAATAATTTTATTCTTCTAAATTCTCTGCTTGCTCAATCGATGAACTTAGCGTGGAGAACACAATTTCAAATCGGTGATCGTCTCGTATTTCGCCAAATAAAGGATCAGCTTTTGCACGAGGAAGGCATTTTGAGTCGTTTTGTATAGCTTTGATAAGCATTTCAATAGCCTTATCACTATTGCCAATATTAGCATAAGCAAGTGACAAGCAATAAAAATCAACTCCATCCTTTGTTTTCAAGGATGCGCAAATATCCATTTCTTTTTGAGCGTTAGCAATGTCATTAATTTTTTGCAGAATTATCGCCTTGATTGCGTGACCACAAAGATAATCATTCTTTTCTTCAAGTGAAATATTAATATCAGCAATTGCTCGTTCAAAGCATTTGAGAGCAATCCACGTAATCGCTCGGAGACGATGACCCTGCCTGTGCTTTGGGCTTATTTCAATTATTTTATTCCCATCTTCAATTGTTAGATCATATTTACCCATACAGTAATTAGAGATCATTCGGCTAGTGAGATAAAGTTTGCGATTACTAGAGAACTGAGTAAGTTCAATACCTTTAGTTAATGGAACTATTGCTTTTTCAAATTTTCCTAAATTTGTTAAAGTTCTGCCATAAAGTCCTAGTGAAGAGATATCGTCAGGATCTAAATGAATGGCAATTTCCAGTTTTTTCTGTGCTTCGAGATAGTTTTTATCCTCAAACTCTTTTCGAGCTATTTTTACAAGTTCTCTTGCGTGATTTATGGCATCTCTTTCGCTTTCAAAGGAAAGATTACCTAACGGTGGTGGCTTAATTTTGCGAAAAAGCCATTGAATCAACTCCGCAAAGCCATCATCATAATTATCGTCATTTCTGAAATCCAGATAACGATGATCAGATAGATATGTGGATGTTTCAATTCCCTCCCTGAATATAGGAATTATGCGAAATCCATCTTTTATGCGTCGTGCGTTAGCGATCTCCATTTCGAACGCTAACGCACCATTTCCTGACTCAATAGCTTTTACCGCTTCAGGGGTAATGATAAATAATAAATAATCGCATTCACGAATACCACGTGTCATATATTCTGAAAAAGACTCTCCTAACGCAACCTCATAATTATAAAGTTTTGCATCAATTCCGACTTCGCGCAGGTCTCTGTAAAGTTGGTCTACCCAAGTGTTTCGTGAAGTATCTTGAAATTTATACGATATGAATACTTTGAGAGGCATATTAGATTAACTAATTTAGACGAATTCTTTGATGCCAATTTAAATAATACATTGCTTTGAAAAACAGCCTCTCCAACAACCTGCCATCGCGCCTCAATAGTGTCCGCTGACAAATCAGCGCCACATTCCCATTCGATGAAATATCCCCCATTGGTCACCTTCATAAACTCGTCATGGTCGCGAAGCTCTTCAAAGGTTTCATATTCAAGATAAGGCGAAACATCAAATCTACCAACACGGCTATCTTCCGCAACAATCGATAACATCCAATACGGTTGTGGATGAACTTCTGCGATTCTCATCGGTCAAGCCCTGTGATTGGTAAGCGGCTTCTCCCCGAAATGTAAACAACATTCGCAGTTCATCAAAAATACCAGAGAAACCCATCGCTGTCGCAGTCCCGGCCTTTTTTCCCTTTCCCACCAATTCCCCACCCCCGACCTTTGCAAGCCGCCTGCGCTCTCCTCAAACTGAAAACCTCACGGCGTTGACTTTAGAGTCAATTTTTTACGCAAGATATTCTGTGCGAAGACCTGAGTTTATGGCTGAATCACATTGCCTTTTATCCGAGGTCACGAATAGATCAGCCTTCCACTCCAGTGCGCAGGCGACATGCAGAGCATCCATGGCGCGTAATGCCGAGTTTTCCATAAGCGTTACCGAACGTGAAATAACCGCAGGGGTCAGTTGAAGGATGGTTGCGTCACGCACGTCATTCAACAGCAAAAATTTAGCTCTCTGGTACTGCTCCCTTGTGAGCGCCTCTTCACGTAACCGCCGATTCAATGCGGAAATAAGCTCTGGAATCAGGATTACGCAAAGAGCCAGTTCCGAAGCTTGCTGAAGCAATGCATCGAGCTGTTCGCTTCCCGCTTCCTGTATATATCTTTTCGCAAATGATGAGGTATCGACAAGCAGCTTCATCAGCTCGCCTCACGTTCATCTAAAATTGCAGAAGAGAGATCACTGCCTTTCATGCGCAAACGGGTCAATGATTGCTTCCATGATGGCGTCTGTAACGTTTCATCTGAATAGGGAACCACTTCCGCGACAGGTTTTCCGCGACGCATAAGAATAAAGGCCTCGCCTTGTTCAACTTCATCGATGACGTCAGAAGCGTTTTTCCGAAAATCGGTAAATGATATTGTTTTCATCGTTTTATCTCCTTTGATGTACACTTTAATGTACACTGAGCAGAGCTCACTGTCAAGTACTTTTCAAATTCGTCTCTCGTCGCTCATCGCTATCGCAGTCACTGCCACCGCTTTTTTTCATCCTTCGCCGATTCCCGGCCTCCAGCCTTTGCAATCCGCCCGCACTCTCTCTATTTTCATGAATGGCAACCTGACATTCAGACCATGAGCACCTTCAACGCTCTCTTTTTCTCTTACTTCAAAGCATTACACGCATGAGTACAGAGCCTACCAAAATCCTCCTCGGCGAGGATGAAATGCCCCGTCAGTGGTACAACATTCAGGCCGACCTGCCTACTCCCATGCCGCCGCCGGTCGGGCCGGACGGTACGCCGATCGGGCCGGACGACCTCGCGCAAGTCTTTCCGATGAACCTGATCGAACAAGAGGTCAGCACCGAACGCTGGATCGACATCCCCGACGAGGTGCTCGGCATCCTCAAACTCTGGCGTCCGTCGCCGCTCTATCGCGCCCGGCGGCTCGAAGCGGCCCTCGGCACTCCGGCCAAAATCTACTACAAGAACGAAGGGGTCTCGCCCGCCGGTAGCCACAAGCCGAACACAGCGGTCGCGCAGGCGTGGTACAACCGGGAGTTCGGCATCAAGTACCTCACCACCGAAACCGGCGCGGGGCAGTGGGGCAGCGCACTTGCCATGAGCTGCAAGCTGATCGGCATCGAGTGCAAGGTGTTCATGGTCAGGATCAGCTTCGACCAGAAGCCCTTCCGCAAAATCATGATGAATACCTGGGGCGCGGAGTGCATCCCCAGCCCCAGCCCGCTGACGGCCATCGGGCGCAGGATTCTCGAAGAGGATCCCGATACACCGGGCAGCCTTGCCATCGCCATCAGCGAGGCTATCGAGCAGGCGGTCGAGCGCGACGATACCCGTTATGCCCTCGGCAGCGTGCTGAACCATGTGATGCTGCACCAGACCATCATCGGCCTGGAGGCTCGCAAGCAGTTCGAAAAGATCGGACGCTACCCGGACATTGTCATCGGTTGCGCGGGCGGCGGCTCGAACTTCGCGGGCATCAGCTTTCCGTTCATCTGCGACAAGATTCACGGCAAGGAGGTGCGGGTGATCGGCACCGAGCCGGAGGCTTGCCCGACGCTCACCAGAGGGCCGTATGTGTACGACTCCGGCGACGTGGCCAAGATGACGCCGCTCCTGCCGATGTACAGCCTCGGCCACCGCTTCATCCCGCCGGCGATCCACGCGGGCGGCCTGCGTTACCACGGCATGGCGCCGCTGGTGAGCCACGTCAAGCGCATCGGGCTGATCGAGGCCACCGCGCTGCCGCAGACCGAGTGCTACGAAGCGGCGCTGCTCTTCGCCCACACCGAGGGGTTCATCCCCGCGCCGGAGACCTCGCACGCCATCGCGCAGACCATCCGCGAAGCCCGGCAGGCCAAGGAGGAGGGCAAGGAGAAGGTGATTCTGATGAACTGGTCGGGCCACGGACTGATGGATTTGCAGGGCTACGACGCCTATATGTCCGGCAGGATCAGCGATTTCCCGCTGCCCGAGGAGATGCTGCAACGCTCCCTCGCCTCGCTCGAAGGCCACCCGCAGGTTCCGGGTATCTGATTCGGCTGTTCGCCCCCCGTCAAGAAAATCGCGGGGGGCATTCGCCTTCAGAAGCCCAATCCAGCCTTCCCTCCTTTCATCATTCCCCATTCATCATTATATATGGTATATTTCGCTTTTTCGCAGAGCGCAAACCACCATGCGTGCCTATGAGCTACCTGACCACTTCCCGCTGCCGTCTCTATTACGAGGATACGGCTGAACAGAATCCATCGACGCAGGAGAAACCGGCGATTGTTTTCGTCAATGGCTGGGCGATTTCGTCCCGTTACTGGAAGCCCGCTATCGAGCGTCTCAAAAGCGATTTCCGCTGCATCAGTTACGACCAGAGCGGTACGGGCAGAACCTCGATCGAGGGCTTCACGCCCGATTTCACGATTCGCGGATTTGCCGACGAGGCGGGTTCGCTGATCGAGCACCTCGGCCTCGACAAGTCGCGGAGGCTGCACATCATCGGCCACTCGATGGGCGGCATGGTGGCCACGGAGCTGTGCCTGCGCTACCGCGACGCGCTGCTCTCTTCGACCATCCTGGCCTGCGGCATCTTCGAGGAGACGCTCTTCACTTCGCTCGGTCTGATGTTTCTCGGCGGGCTGATCAATGTGTCGATGAACTTCCGCAACATCTTCCACGTCGAGCCGCTACGCTCGCTCTTCATCAAACGGGCGGCCACGGGGCACATCAGCAAGGAGTACAGCGACATCATCATCGAGGATTTCACCTCTTCTGACAAGGAGGCGACCAACGCCGTCGGCCATTTCTCCATCGATCCGGTAGCGCTGCGCAACTACACGCGGAGCGTGATCGAGATCGCCTCGCCGCTGCTCTGCTGCGTGGGCATGGCCGATCACACCATTCCGCCCGAAGGCACCGTCACGCTCTTCGAGACGCGCAAGGCCAAAGCCGCTTCGCCGACGCGCCTCGTGCAGTTCATGCACCTCGGGCACCTGCCGATGCTCGAAGACCCGCCGCGCTTTGTCGAGGAGCTGAAAAATCATTTTGATTTCGCGGAACATTTTTATAAAAAGACTCAGCCCGCAACGCCTCTGGCCGAACGGGTGCAGATTCAATGAAGTGGTTCGGCTACAGAAGCCGACCCGTTTCGGCGAACAGGATTTATCATACTGAACGAATGTCAACGTGAGCACGAACAGCAGCAAGAAAGGCGTCAAGAAAAAAATTTCCGGCATTCTCCTTGCCATCATTCTCGGGGCCGTCGCAATATTTGGTATCGACCTTTTCAGGGGACTTCCGAGCTTCGAGGAGCTTCAGAATCCAAAACCGGAGCTTGCCTCGCTGGTCTATTCGGAGGATGGCGTACTTCTGCACAAGTTCTTTTTCAAGAACAGAACCTTCGTGCCGCTCCGTGCGATTTCGCGCTGGGCGCCCGACGCGCTCATTGCGACCGAGGATGTCGCGTTTTACCAGCACTGGGGCGTCGATCTCCGGCGTCTGGCCATCGCGTTCGGCGAAAATATCATCAAGGGGCGCACCCGCTGGCAAGGGGCGAGCACCATCACGCAGCAGCTCGCCAAAAACCTTTTCCTGACGCAGGAGCGTACCCTGACCCGCAAGGCCAAGGAGTTCATCACGGCCATCGAGCTTGAACGCACCTATACCAAGAGCGAGATTCTGGCGCTCTACCTGAACACGGTCTACTTCGGTTCGGGCGCGTACGGCATCGAGTCGGCGGCGCAGACCTATTTCAGCAAACCGGCCAGCGAGTTGACCATTCCCGAAAGCGCGACTCTGATCGCCACGCTGAAGAATCCGAGCGCGTACGATCCTTCGAAGGATCCATCCGCCTCTGTCTCCCGGCGCAACCTGATCATCGGCCTGATGGAAAAGGAGGGTTTCATCACCCACGCCCAGGCCATCAAAGCAAAAGCCTCGCCGCTGGAGTTGCACTATACGCCGGTCAGCCATCAGGGCCTCGCTCCCTATTTCACCGAGTATCTCCGCCAGACGATCAAGTCAGCCTCCATGCTCGACGGGATCAATGTCTACCGCGACGGTCTGACGATCCAGACCACGCTCGACAGCCGGATGCAGAAATATGCGCAGGAGGCGGTCGCCGAGCAGGCGGCAATCCTGCAGGCGCAGTTCGACCGGACGTGGCGATGCAGCGAGTCGCTCAAGACGCAGTTCATCAGGGAGAGTCCCCGCTTCAAGGAGATGGTCAACGAGGACGGAGTGCCGGAAAAGGTGGCGCTCGCCCGCCTGAGAGCCGACCGCGCCTGGGTGAACAATCTCATCCATGACAAAACGAGGGTGCAGATGGCGCTCGTCGCCCTCGATCCGGCCAACGGCCATGTCAAGGCGTGGGTTGGCGGCACCAATCTCGGGCCGGACGACTACCGCTACCAGTTCGACCACGTCTGGCAGGCCAAGCGCCAGCCCGGCTCCGCCTTCAAGCCCTTCGTCTACGCGGCGGCCATCGACCAGGGCGTGCCGGCCAATTACATGATTCTCGACCAGCCGCTCGCGCTTCAAAGCGGCAATGGCGGCCTCTGGATCGCCCGCAACGCCGAGGGCGGCTCGGGCGGCATGACGACGCTGCGCGACGCGCTCGCCCATTCGCTCAACCAGGTGACGATCCGGCTGGCCTACGAGTTCCTGAGTCCTTCTGAAATCATCAGTTACGCGCAGCGCATGGGCATCACCTCCCCCATGCAGCCGAACCTCTCCATCGCGCTCGGCACCTCGGAGGTTTCGCCGCTCGAACTGGCCAGAGCCTACACCACCTTCGCCAACAACGGCTCGTGGAGTGAGGTGCTTCCGGTGCTCAAGGTGCTCGACAAAAATGGCCGCGTCATCATCGAACACCAGCCGAGCACCCATTTCGGCCTCGATCCGGCAACAAACTACATCATGGTCACGATGCTCGAAGATGTGATCAACCGTGGCACGGGCATCGCCGCCAGAGCCAGATACGGCCTCGACATGGAGGTCGCCGGAAAGACCGGCACGACGCAGAGCATGAGGGACGCCTGGTTCGCCGGATTTACGCCGCAGCTTGTCGCCGTGGTCTGGGCGGGATTCGACGACGAGCGGGTTCATTTCACCTCCATGGAGTATGGCCAGGGCGCAAGAGCCGCGCTGCCAGCCTGGGCGATATTCTTGAAAAAGTGCTATTCCGATCCGACGATCACATTCGAGAAACGCTACTTCCAGCGGCCCGACAGCGTCATTGCCGTTCCGGTCGCGGGAGACTCGAACGCGCCAGCCGACTCGCTGACGCAGAACGCCGAAATTGAGTATTATACGCCGAAAGGCTACGCCCGCGATCAGGCCGGTGATTTCAGCGGCACTCCGGCTCCGGTGAACTCCGGCGCGGTCGATCTTCCGGACAGCACCGGTGTGCCGTCGCCGCCACAACAGTTTTAAAACCATAAAAAATACCCGGTTTCATCGATCATTATGGCAACATCTCTTCAATCGGTCATCGTTCTCGACTTCGGTTCGCAGTACACCCAGCTCATCGCCCGGCGCATCCGCGAGATCGGCATCTACTCCGAAATCCTGCCTTACCATACAACCGCCGAGACGATCAGGGCGCACCAGCCGAAAGCGATTATCCTCTCGGGCGGCCCGAACAGCGTGTACGACGAAAAGGCGTTCATGCCCGACCCGGAGGTGTTCAGCCTCGGCGTGCCGGTGCTTGGCATCTGCTATGGACTCCAGGCCATCGCCAAGCACTTCGGCGGCAACGTCGAAAGCTCCTCGAAGCAGGAGTTCGGACGCGCCCGGATGCTGGTGAGCCATGAGGAGGAGCACGAAAGTATGCTGTTCCGGGATATTCCTGATTCGGATGTCTGGATGAGCCACGGCGACAAGGTGACGCAATTGCCCGACGGCTTCCGCATCACGGCGAGCACGCAGAACGCCGAGATGTGCGCCATCGAGAGCTTCGGCAGCAAAGCCGCGCTCAAGGTGTACGGCTTGCAGTTCCACCCGGAGGTACAGCACTCGCTCTACGGCAAGCAATTGCTCTCGAACTTTTTGATCGACATCGCGGGCATCACGCCAGACTGGTCGCCCAAAAGCTTCATCGAGCACCAGATCGGGGAGATCAAACGGGTCGCGGGCGACTCCACCGTGGTGTGCGGCATCAGCGGCGGCGTCGATTCCACCGTGGCTGCCGTGCTCGTCAGCAAAGCGATTGGCGAAAAGCTGCACTGCGTTTTTGTGGATAACGGCCTGCTCCGCAAAGACGAAGCGGTGAAGGTGATGGAGTTCCTCAAGCCGCTCGGCCTGAACATCTCGCTCGCCGACGCCTCCGATCTGTTTTTGGGACGGCTCAAAGGCGTGGCTTCGCCGGAGAAAAAGCGCAAAATCATCGGGCGCACCTTCATCCAGGTCTTCGAGCAGAATATCCACGACGAGAAGTTCCTCGTGCAGGGCACGCTCTACCCGGACGTGATCGAGAGCGTCAGCGTCAAGGGGCCGTCCGAAATGATAAAGTCGCACCACAACGTCGGCGGCCTGCCGAAGCGCATGAAGCTCAAGCTGATCGAGCCGCTGCGCGAGCTGTTCAAGGACGAGGTTCGCGCCGTCGGCCGCGAACTCGGCATCGCCGAGGACATTCTGATGCGCCACCCCTTCCCCGGCCCAGGCCTCGCCGTGCGTGTGCTCGGCTCGCTCACCAGGGAGCGGCTCGACGTGTTGCGCGACGCCGACCAGATTTTCATCGATGAGCTGAAGTCGAGCGGCCTCTACTCGAAGGTGTGGCAAGCCTTCTCGGTGCTCCTGCCGGTACAGTCGGTGGGCGTAATGGGCGACAAACGCACCTACGAAAACGTCCTCGCGTTGAGAGCCGTGGAATCCACCGACGGCATGACCGCCGACTGGGCCCACCTCCCCCACGACTTCCTCGCCAGAGTCTCGAACCGCATCATCAACGAAGTCCGAGGCATCAACCGCGTGGCGTACGACATTTCGTCGAAGCCGCCAGCCACGATCGAGTGGGAGTGAGGATTTAGGGGTCAGGTCTCGCCTGTTATAACTCCGGCGATTAAAACTCTTAACAATTACCCCGGACTAAAGTCCGGGGTATCCCGGTAAAGCATAATAAATCAGGGCTTTAGCCCAATCTCTTACTGCGATGTCTTTTGCGAGTTATTGTTGCCGGAGCAATATCTGGCCTGACCCCATTCCCAAGAACCATTTTATGCGTTCATCTGTTATATTCAACCTGCGACCTGTTTACAAACCCCGCCTTCGCTGATACAAACGCTCAATGTCAAAACACAAGTCAAAGGAGGGAGATCACGATGGAGAACATGAACAACTGGTTTAACGCCAGAAAAGCAGCGCAGGTAGCTGCATTTTTCGCTCTGAAGGAGGGGGGCGACATCAACGTCCTGAAGCTCACCAAGCTCGTCTATCTTGCCGACAGGCGGCATATGGAGCTGTACGATTATCCGATTCTCGATGACGAATTGGTATCCATGCCTCATGGCCCGGTAAATTCAATGACCTATAACTTCATTAACGGCTATCATGAAGATGCCGGATGGAATAAATTTATCAGTGACAGAACAGAGCATAAAGTGGGTTTGACATCGAGTATTTCACTTGAACAACTCGATGAGTTAAGCAAAGCGGAACTCGATACGCTCGATCAGATTTGGCAGAAATTTGGAGCAATGGAACCATTCCAACTCAGGGACTGGACGCATGAAAATTGTCCCGAATGGGAAGACCCTCACGGTTCATCGAATCCTATTCCTTACGAGAGGGTATTCAAATATCTGGGCAAGAAAAACGCCGAAGAGTTAGAGAATGAAATCAGAGAGAACAGGGTTCTTGCATCGTCATTCTCTCATTGACAATGACCGAGCCTGCCCGAAAAAAACAGACGCTACTCATTCCGAGTGGAACTAAAAATCATCTATTCGTCATTCTCACAGAAGCTTGCCCTGAAGTCAACATTTTGCTTGTAAGCTTTTCCACGATACGTGACGAGAGGTTTTATGATGACACATGCATTGTAGAACCCGGAGAACATCCATTTATAAAAAATCGAAGTTACATCGAATACAGAAAAGCGAGAATCGAAAAAGAATCACACGTGATCAAATGCAGCGAAGCAACATACTGGTTTCCTCATGAACCAGTAAGCGATGAACTTTTCAAGCGAATTTGTAATGGAATTCTCGACTCTCCGCACACGCCAAAAAGAATCAAGGATTATTATCTCTCAAACATTTCATAAGTATTCTGGACGACTTCCTCGCCAGAGTCTCGAACCGCATCATCAACGAAGTAAGAGGCATCAACCGCGTGGCGTATGACATTTCATCGAAACCGCCCGCCCACAACAACCAACACTATTCACTCAAACGGGTTATCGGCGTCGGCAATGGCTTTGCCCATGTTTTCGTCAAAAAGTAAACGAATCCGATACTGATCAACACATCAATAACTCCAATAATCAGAACGAATCTGATAATATCGTAGACGATGACATAATAGACTATAATCGAGGCAAAGAGTGTTCTGCCTATAGCATTGAGTAAAGGAATCAATCTGAATTTTACGGGATCGACTGAAGAAACAAGAAGGATTGGTTCTTCGCAGAATTTCGTGGAAAGAAGGTGAATAACAGGTAACTTGGCGTAATTGTAAACCTTGTCGAACCTTCTCGCTGAAATCTCCCATGCAGAGTCTGTCACACCACTACCACCAACTCAT
>JAAXWU010000187.1 GCA_013334855.1 Chlorobaculum sp.
TTGTCTGGCCGGTGATGTATTCGGTCTCCATGAGGAAGCGGATTGCCATGACGATGTCCATCGGGTCGCCGAGGCGCTCCAGCGGGATTTTGCCGACGAGGTCTGCCTCCGGCTCCTCCTCGCGGCCCGAGTAGGCCGAGATGGTACCCGGCGCGATGGAGTTGACGAGAATTTTCGGGGCCATCTCCTTGGCGAAAATCCGCGTGAGGTGCTGGATGCCCGACTTGGAGACCGTGTACGGCGCGTAGTTTCGCCACACGAGGTTCGCCGAGATGTCGGTCATGGTGATCATGCGCGACACGAATGGCTGCTTCAGCATGATTCGCGCCGCGTGTTGCATCGTGAAGAATGTGCCTTTTAGATTGGTATCGATCAGGCTGTTCCACTCCGGTTCGCTCACGTCGAGCAGGAGCGTGCGAAAGAAGTTCGAGGCGCTCGTGACGAGCAGATCGAGCCGGTCGAAGTGCTCGCTGAAGGCCGTGAAGGCCCGCTCGATCTCGGCGACACTCGACACGTCGCACTGCGCCATCTGCGATTCGGGGCTGACCCAGCGGATTTTTTCGAGCGTCTCCTGCGCCTTCTTCTCCGAGTGCTGCCAGGTGAAAAAGATCGAGTAACCCTGCCCGGCGACAGCCAGCGCGATTTCACTGCCAAGCTTGCCGGAACCTCCGGTCATGAAGCACACCTTTTTTCCTGAAACGCTCATGGTGGTGATGGTTGATTCTATGCATTAGCGCTTTCCTGCAAGGTAAAAAAAATATGGCTTATTTATATTCTACTTCAATAAGACACACATAATCCAAAGTCATTCGACGATTGGCCAGACTCGCGGCGTCTTAAGCTCCGTTGCCTTTAACGATGGCTCAAGGTGTTCTTCAGGGGCATCGATGCTCTCGAACACCTCATTGCCGAGTGCTTTTTCGCGCAGCTCGTCTCGCAAATGCTCGACAGGATTGAGCTCTGGCGCATAGGGCGGTAATGACGCCAATCGTATGTACTTCGGCATTTCCAGTGTGGGGGACTTGAACCAACCGGCTCAATCGAGAATCTTCACGATACGATCTTTCAGATGCTGTTTTGAGACCTCATCGAGAAATCTCTGCATGTACTCGTTGTTGATTTGCAGCAGAACCAGCGTGTCAAACACGAAATTGCTTATCGGTATGGTGGCGTAAGTATAATTATATCGATGTATTACTGCCGCTGTCATTAATGAACGCACCGTGCGCGGACACCAGCATCGTTGCGTGTCAGAAATTCGACCAAACCGGGCATCGTCCTGAAACCTTACCCGGAGCAGTTTGTTGTCGGGTCATTTCTTGGTAATCAGTGTGAGGCGTTTCGGTAGTTTTTTTCGCACATCTCCTGCGCCTGAACATCACTATTCGGGTGTCTTTTGTTTTGTGCGAGATTACGCTATTTATACCGGCATAGGGGATTGTATGTCGACGCCGGTGCTGTGGTTCTGCCCAATTTCTGGTCGAGCGCCTGCATGATTTCGCTGACCTCAGAATGCCGCCACGCACGGCTTTCTCGAAATGCGGCGCAAGAAAAAAACAACCACATCTTCGAGCGTCATATTTTCTCGTCGACGCCCACCATGCTTTGGTTTTGTCTCTGGCATCACGTCGCTACGCCTGATAAACTGGCATCTCAATTCGCCTGTACTCGTCTTGTTTGTCATTCTGAACAGATCCCAGCGAAGCGAAGAATTCAGTGTATTGGATTCCGGGATTTTCCCGGTTTCTTCTCTCGCCCCGACAAGTCAGTACCGACTCAGAATGATAAAAAGCAGATATGGGGCAATATTATTCTCAGTCGGCGGGGGAGAGGGAGAGGCTGAGATGCTTGACGCCGACCAGCACCTTGAGGGCGCTCGAAAGCTTCTCGATCTCCGGGGTGTTGCCCTTGACGGCGAGAACTTCGAGGCAGTTCTCGTGGTCGAGGTGCACATGCTGGGTCGAGATGATGAGGTCGTGGAAGTCGTGCTGAATGTCGATCAGGCGGTTGACCAGCTCGCGCTTGTGGTGGTCGTAGGTCATCACAATGGCCCCGGCCACCAGGCCGCCCTCGGTCGTGGTCTTGCGAAGCAGCTCCTCGCGAATGAGGTCACGGAGGGCTTCCGACCGGCTCTGGTAGCCCTGGGCCTTGATGTGCCGGTCGAAAGCCTCGATCAGTTCCCTGTCGAGCGAAATGCCGAAACGGTACAGGTCGCTCACGCGCTTACCACTCGTTGAAGTTCTGCGCCGTACCGGAGAGCTTCTCGTTGATGGCCGCCGCCGCCGTGCGACCCGCGCCCATCGCGAGGATCACCGTCGCGCCGCCCGTGACGATATCTCCGCCCGCGTAGACGTTCTCCTTGGAGGTCTGCATGGTGTTGACGTCCACCACGATGGTCTCCTTTTTGCTGACCTCGATGTCGGGCGTGGTCTGCTTGATGAGCGGGTTGGAGCCGTTGCCGATGGAGATGATCGCCATATCGATGGGCAAGAGGAACTCCGAGCCGGGCACGGGCACCGGACGACGGCGTCCCGAATCGTCAGGCTCGCCAAGCGCCATCTTCTGGCACTGCACGCCGGTCAGCCACGCCTTGTCGTCACCGACGAATTCGAGCGGAATGGTCTGCAACATGAATTCGATCCCCTCCTTCTGCGCATGGTGAATCTCCTCCTCGCGGGCGGGCATCTCCGCCTCGGAGCGGCGATAGACGATGTAGGCGTGCTCCGCGCCGAGACGTTTCGCCGTGCGGACGGCATCCATCGCGGTGTTGCCACCGCCGAAGACCGCGACATTCTTGCCCTTGCAGTCGAACACCGGGGTGTCGCTGCTCTGCATGAAGTCGTACGCTTTCATGAGGTTCACCCTCGTGAGGAACTCGTTGGCCGCGAGCACGCCAACCAGATTCTCGCCGGGAATGCCCATGAACCAAGGCAGGCCCGCGCCGACGCCAATGAAGACCGCGTCGAAGCCCTCCTCTTCCATCAGCTCGTCAACGGTGATCGTCCGTCCGACCACCACGTCCGTCCTGAACTCGATGCCCATGCGGCGCAGGCCGTCAAGCTCCTCGCGGACGATCTCCTTTGGCAGGCGGAACTCAGGAATGCCGTACATGAGCACGCCGCCAAGCTCGTGCAGCGCTTCGAAAATCACCACCTTGTGGCCGAATTGCGCGAGATCGTTGGCGCAGCTCAAACCTGCCGGTCCGCTGCCGACGACAGCCACCTTCTTGCCGGTGGAGGGGGCGAGCACCGGGTCGATCCGCTGGCCGCTCAGGCGCTCGTAGTCGCCGACGAAGCGTTCGAGGTTGCCGATGGCTACCGGCTCGTGCTTCTTGCCGATCACGCACACCTTCTCGCACTGATCC
>JAAXWU010000188.1 GCA_013334855.1 Chlorobaculum sp.
GCCCGGGCGGCATCGACCGACACGCCGAGCGAGCAGTAGCCGTGGCGATCCGGCGGCGAGACGTGCACCAGCGCCACGTCGAGCGGCATGATGCCGTCGTAGAACATCGAGGGCACGTCGCTCAGAAAGATCGGGATGGCATCGGCATAGCCGCACTGCACTGCCGAACGGACGTTCTTGCCGACAAAAAAGGCGTTGAGCCTGAAGCTCTCCTGATATTCGGGCCTGACATAAGGAGCGTCGCCCTCGGTGTGCAGGCTGACGATCTCGACGTCGCGCAAGTGGCTGGCGCGGCTGACCATCGCCTCGATAAGGCGTTGCGGCGTCGCGGCGGCGGTATGGAGAAAAACCCTGTCGCCCGACCTGATGGCCATGACGGCCTCTTCGGCCGAAATTGTCCGGTAACTCATAATGCTGGAATCCTTTTTGAAGTGGTTGGAGATTCACCTGCCCTGCGGGGTATGCGAATACACTTGAAGTGCGGGCGGTGAAGCTCGTGGGAAGTTGTCACTGAACGGAGACACGCCGGGAAAAGCGGCAGCGCCCTTCTCCCGGTATCTGTCACTGTATTGGGGGGTTGTTTTTCCGGCGAAGATAGGCCGGAGTGTCGGTCGAGCCTTTCTGAATCTGCTCGTTGTCGTCATCCGGCGCATACGAGATCGATCCGGCAGGACGGGAGATGGTGTTGGACGCCCGGCCAATGTCGAAAGGCTCCTGGATGGAGCGGCTTTTGCGGATATAGGCGGGAATGCGCATATCTTCGACCACCGTTTCGGGATAGCCGGAGGCCTGCACGGGGCGTCCGAAGCCTTGCATTGGCTGCGCTTTCGGCGCGGTCTTCTCCATTGGGCCGGGTTGCGCGCCAACCTGCCGCTCCTCGTCCGGCTCCGCTCTTCTGAAGCCGGTGACGATCACCGTGACGCGAATCTCGCCCGCCACCTGCGGCTCATCGACATAGCCGTTGATGATCTTCGCCTCGCTGCCGACCTGCTCCTCGATGTAGTTCATGGCGTCGGCGATGTCGCGCATGGTCACGTCGCCGGTGATGTTCACCAGCACGCCCTTCGCTCCGCGCATCTTGACCCCCTCCATCAGCGGACTGGTAACGGCGTCCGACGCCGCTTTCAAAGCGCGGCGCTCACCGGCGGCGGCGGCGGACCCCATGACGGCATCGCCCGCCCCCTGCATGATGCTGCGCACGTCGGCGAAATCGACGTTGACGTGGCCGTGGTGGGTGATGATGTCGGCGATCCCCTTGACTGCGCGGAAAAGCACGTCATTGGCCATGTTGTACGCCTCGGTGGCGCTGACCCCTTCGTCGGCGATACTGAGAATTTTCTCGTTCTCGACGATGATGAGGGTGTCGATATATTTGCGCAGCTCGGCGATTCCCGTATCGGCGATGCGCGACTTGATCTGCCCTTCGAAGCTGAATGGTCGCGTGACGACGCCGATGGTGAGAATGCCCATGTTCCGTGCGATGGAGGCGACCACCGGAGCCGCGCCCGTGCCGGTGCCCTTGCCCATGCCCGCGGCAATGAAGCAGAGATCGGCCCCGCGCAACTGCATGGCGATCAGCTCGCGATCATCCTCGGCGGCCAGACGCCCCTTGGCGGGATCGGCGCCCGCGCCAAGCCCGTTGGTGGCCTTCTTGCCAATCTGCACGCGAATCGGCGCTTTCGAGTTCAGAAGCGCCTGACGGTCGGTATTGAAGACGACGAACTCCGTGCCGCTGATCTTGCGGTCCATCATGTTGTTGACGGCATTGCCGCCACATCCGCCAACGCCGACGATCTTGATGTTGACTCCGCTGCTCTGGTCGCTGTCGAACAGGCCCGGATCGAGTTCGAATGCCATGTTGTCTTTTCCTTGTTTATCCTGTCGAGGCCTTCTCTTAATCTTTATCTGTTACGAATCCCGATTGGGCCTTAATCCTTCCTTCAACCGGATTTCTGACGGCAAAAAATCGGGACGTCCTTTGATTATAACTGATCCCAGAACTTCTTCAAGCGGTCTACAAATTTCTTGCCCGATTGCGAGGCATCGGGATTCTGATCGGCGCTCTGCTGCGTCGGCGCTGGTTCCTGCGTCGGCGCGACCGGCTCTGGAGCCTGCGGCGCTGGCCTTCCCGGAATCACCTCTCCGTAATCCTGATAGAGATTGTTCTGAAGCGAGTGGGCCACCAGCCCCATGACGGTGGCGTACATCGGGTTGTTGATCGCCTCCTTGATGCCGCCCGAAATCCCCTCGGGATAGCCGGTGCGCACGTCGAGGCCGAGAATGTCGCCCGCCAGCTCGCTCGTGCCGGGAAGCAACGCGCCGCCGCCGGTGATGATCACCCCGGCGTTGAGATATTCGTAATAGCCGGAGCGCTTGATGATGTCGCGCACCAGCTCGAAAATCTCCATCATGCGGGCTTCGACGATCACCGTCAGGGAGCTTTTCTGGAACGACTTGCGCGGACGCCCCTCGATCCCCTCGATCAGAATCTCCTCGTCACTGTCGAGCACCTTCGACCAGGCGCAGCCGTAGCGGATCTTGACCTCTTCGGCCACGTCATTGAGCGCCTTGATGCCGTAGGCGACATCGTGCGTCACGTCGTTGGCCGCCACCTTGATCACCTCGGAGTAGCGGATCGCGCCGTCGATGTAGATGGCCACCTCGGTGGTGCCGCCGCCGATGTCGATCACCACCACGCCGCTCTTCCTCTCGCTCTCCTTCATGACGGCCAGACCCGAAGCGACCGGCTCGAAGGTCATGGCGCTCACTTCGAGGCCGGCTTTCTCGATGCACTGCTTGATGTTGCGGATCTTGGTGCGCAGCCCGACGACGATGTAGGCGCTTCCGCGCATGGTGGTTCCGGCCATGCCGATGGGATCGAGCACCCCGTCCTGGTCATCGACGATGAACTCCTGCGGTATGACGTGGATGATCTCGTGGTCGATGTCGAGGTAGCGGATGTTGGTCTTGGCCTTTTCGAGGAAGCGCTTGACGTCGGACTCGTTGACGATGCCCGACTGGTTGACGCTGATTTCGGAGTTGCTGTAGATGCAGTGGACGTGCGCGCCGGAGATGCCGACGTTCACCCCCTTGATCTTGATGGAGGACTCGCGCTCGGCGTCGGCCACCGCCTTGCTGATGGCGTCAACGGTCTTGTTGATGTTGACCACCGTGGCCCGTTGCAGCCCATCGGAGTTGGCTCGCCCCTTGCCGAGGACGTTGAGCTTGCCGAGATCATCCTTTTCGGCGACAACGACGCAAACCTTTGTTGTTCCTATATCGAGACCTATGACAATATTGCTCTTCGGCATGACCAGTTCAGTGTTTCAATGATGTTCAACGGGAATT
>JAAXWU010000069.1 GCA_013334855.1 Chlorobaculum sp.
TCCGGCGCAGTGGCGCGACAGACGCCGCCGCACGGCGCGGTAGCGCTGGATGTCGGCGAAGCTGATGACGAGCTTGCGGGTGCAGCCGCAAAGCAATCCGGCGAGGCGGGAAATCCGGTCGAGCAGCGAGTCGGCGGTGATCCGCTCGGTCAGCACGAGCGGATCGAAGCGCCAGATGACTCGCTCCGGGCCGATGCGTTCGGCGAGTCGCCGGAATGTTTCGACCCGTTCGGCGAGCGGCGGCAGGCCCGGTTCGAGGCCCTCGGCTTCGTATTCGTTCAGCGTGAACTGGAAATAGTAGTTGAGGCCCATCGCCTCGATTTCGGGAAGACACGGCAACAGCGGGGCGGGGTTCTTGCTCCAGAAAATCACGGCCCGCGTTTTACGGAACGAGACGTATTGCGTCTGTCGAGGATTGAATGGATTACGCCACTCTGCATAGCCTGCACGGAGCCGCGCTATGAACCATTCGGTCTGAAATGCCGGAATGTCTGTGGCGCGGCTGGCCGACACGATCACCGGCGCGACCGCCTCGACCGTTTCGCCGGTCTCGATGCGGAGCGGCAGTTTTTCCCATCCCCGGAACGCCATCGCCGCGCCCGGTCAGCCCGGCAGAAGCAGCGTCTTGATGTTGACGAACTCGCGGATGCCGTGGTGCGAAAGCTCGCGTCCGTAGCCGGACTGCTTGACGCCGCCAAAGGGGAGGCGCGGATCGGACTTGACCATCGCGTTGACGAAGCAGTTGCCCGTTTCGAGCTGCGAGGCGATGGCGAGCGCCCGCTCGGCGCTGCTCGAAAATACGGCGGAGCCGAGGCCGTAATCGCTGTCATTAGCCACGGCGACCGCCTCGTCGTCGTCGGCCACCTCGATGATGGTTGCCACCGGGCCGAAAATCTCCTCCTCGTAGGCAGCCATCCCTTTTGTGACGCCGGAAAGCACCGTCGGCGGATAGTAGCACCCCGGCGCGTTGGGCACATGGCCGCCGCAGAGCAGCGCTGCGCCCGCCTCGACGCTCCGCTGCACCTGCGAATGCACGAGATCGCGCAGGTCGGCGCGAGCGATGGGGCCAACCTCCGTGCCCTCGCGGAACGGATCGCCCATCACCGCCCGCTGCATTTTTTCGACGATCATCCGCGTGAACGCTTCGATCACGCCCGACTGCACGATGAAGCGCTTGGCGGCGATGCAGCTCTGCCCCGCGTTGAGCAGTCGGCCCGCGACGCAGGCATCGACCGCTTGGCGGAGATCGGCGTCGTCGAGCACGATGTAGGGATCGCTGCCGCCGAGTTCGAGTACGCTCTTCTTGAGCGCCCGCCCCGCCTTGGTCGCCACCGCCCGCCCCGCGCCGGTGCTGCCAGTGATGGAGACCGCCTTGATGACCGGGTGGTCGATCATGAAGCCGGTGAGCCTGTCAACCTCGTCGAGGTCGATGTGCACGGCGCAGTAGAGGTGCTCCGGGAACCCGGCCTCGTGGAACAGCTCTTCGATGGCGATGGAGCAGCCGGTGACGTTCGGCGCATGCTTGACCACGATGCCGTTGCCAGCCATCATGGCGGGTGCGGCGAAGCGGATCACCTGCCAGTAAGGGAAGTTCCACGGCATCACGCCGAGAATCACGCCAAGCGGCTCGAACCTGACGACGCCTCTCGACCCGTCGATCTCGCTTTCTTCGGGCCGGAGAAACTCTTCGGCGTGGTCGGCGAAGTAGTCGCACACCCAGGCGCACTTGTTCACCTCGGCCACCGCCTGCGCGAGCGGCTTGCCCATTTCGAGCGTAATGAGCCGCCCGTGCTCGGCAGCGCGTTCGCGAAGCAGCTCCGCGAGCCGCTTCATGCAGGCGCGGCGCTCCTTGAAGCTGCGAGAGAGCCAGCGGCGGAAGTCCCCTTCAGCGTGACGTAGCACGGCATCGATCTCTCCGGCAAGCATCACCGGATATTCGGCGATACGCTCGCCGGTAGCTGGATTGATGGTAACGATCATAGCAAACGCATGGTATGTTCCGATTGATAATTTTCCGGAAATTAAAAACTCTTGAGCTGAATAATGCACGAGGGGAAGAAGAAAAGGAGAAGAGAATCACACGAATTGCTGTTTTACCGGCACTTAAGCCGGTAAGCAAGATGCCGCGCCTATGCAAATCCTTTCGCGGAATGAAATCAACAGGCAGAATTCGCCAAAATCGGTTCCTCGCTGTTTTAAGTGGGTAAATGGGAGAGAAGCGTATTTTGTGATTTTACGATAATCGCCACTCCGCTTATAAAAGACCTCGATCTTTTTCAGTTGGTCTTCGACTTGAAACGCCTTGTTATGTGTCGTCCTCATCGTTCGATGCCGAACAGAATCGGCTGGACATCAGCATTGACTTATTGCCGGGAAGCGGCTTCCGTTGCCCTCAATGCGGTCGGGATGGCCTACTCCTCCTCAGAGGCGACTTGGCGACATCTCAACTTCTTTTAGCACGAGGCATACCTGACGGCCCGAGTCCCTCGAATATCCTGTTCTGAATGCGGTATTCTCAAGCTTAAATCACTGCACTGGGCACGCCGTGAGAGCGGTTTTACGCTGATGTTCGAGGCGATGATCATGATGATTGCCATGTCGATGCCCGTCAAGGCAATTGCAGCGATTGTCGGTGAGCACGATACCCGCATCTGGCGTATTATTCATCATTACGTCGAACAGGCTCGCAGCCAGGATAACTACTCGGCAGTCACCGCAGTGGGCGTCGATGAAACATCGAGCAAGAGCGGCCATAACTCTGTGACGCTGTTTGCTGATCTTGCGACCTCGAAGGTGCTCTTTGTCACCGAGGGCAAAGATGCCTCGACCGTTCAGCGATTCCGAGATGACCTTGCCGCCCATCAGGGGGATCCGGCATCGATCACCGAATTCTGCAGCGCCATGTCACCGGCGTTCATCAAAGGCGCCAGCGAGAACTTTGCCAATGCCCAACTGACCTTCGACAAATTTCACATCATGCAGATTTTCAACAATGCCGTAGATAAAGTCCGACGCGAGGGGCAAAAAGCGCGACCGGAACTGACGAGAAGCCGTTACATCTGGCTGAAAAACCAGCAAAACCTCAAGGCCTCACAACGTAAACTGCTCGACGAACTGTCGTTATCCAAACTGAATCTGAAAACAGCGCGAGCATATCGGATATGTCTTGCCTTTAAGGAATGCTTCAATCAGCCGATGGCATTGACCGAAATGTCTCTCAAAAAGTGGTATTTCCGGGCAACCCACAGCCGGTTGCAGCCAATGAAAGAGGCGGCTGACACCATCAAACGGCACTGGTCAGGCATTTTGCGGTGGTTCACCTCCAGAATCAGCAATGGTAGGCTTGAGGGCATCAACAGCCTCGTCCAGGCAGCCAAAGCACGAGCTCGGGGCTATCGGACAAACAAGAATCTCATCAGCATGATCTACCTGATCAGCGGCAAACTCAATTTCCATCTACCCACTTGAAACAGCGGGGAGCCTTATGTATCTGGTGGCCATCACCGACTGGTACTCGCGCAAGGTGCTGGCCTGGCGGTTGTCAAACTCGCTGGAGAGCAGTTTTTGCGTGGATTGTGTTGAGGAGGCGTTTCGGAACTACGGTATTCCGGAAATCTTCAACAGCGATAAGGGTTCGCAGTTCACCAGTGACGTATTTATCGGGGCGCTCAGGGAGTATCCGACGCTCGCATCAGCATGGACGGCAGAGGGCGAGCGCTGGACAATGTGTTCGTCGAGCAGCTCTGGCGCAATGTCAAGCATGAGGATATTTATCTGCAATGATACGGTTCAGCGGCGGAATGACAGCAGGGATTGAGGTAATATTTCGTACTCTACAACGGCGAACAGTCGCATCAATCGCTGAACTACAGCACGCCAGATGAAGTATATCGCTCAGGCAAGGGAGGCGGGGCCTGCATTGTTGACAAGTATCAGCCGAAAAACGAGCGAAAAGAAGCATTGGGTGGGATAAAGGGGCAGTGCCCTCCCGCTGCATAAACAGCCAGTTACCACCTTAAACTCGGCACCTTTTTGTCTATGGATTGGGGTCCACTTCAACAGAGGTTCATCGTTATCTCAATATCTCAATGAACCTCTGTAGCCGGTCAGTTCGCCCCATATCTCTACCACATCATTGTCGTTGTGCCTGAGGGTATTGGCAAACAATGGTTCATAGCTGTTATGAAGTTGCCTCAGCCTCAAGAAATGACCGGCGCAATCCGCATCACAAAATTTATACCTGAGACCAATTCCGGGGTCACCCTCGACCACGATGTCAATTAACCCCGGCTGACGCCCGTATTGCGACCAAGCCATTTTGCTCAACGCCTCAAAATCACTCATCAGTCAACGCATCTTATAAGTAATATTCATATTCATCAAGGGAAAAAACATGATCAAGCGAAACCGAGGGGCACGCAACAGAAAAGGGCGAGATTGAGAAATCCCAAAAGCATCGATTTGCGCTTCGAGGTCAGCAACAGCCGTATGGTCTCGATTGGCCGCTCCAGTATTGACGAAATCGTCTGGTGTCTTAACGTGCAGACCTCCGCCAGTAAAACAGCCATCCGTCCATCCATTTCCAGTATCTGGTTCTCAGGCGCATGATTTTCTTCACTTTCACAGACTTCATGCGATACCAGGGAAGGCGCATCGACATGATAATGCTCATAAAACACTTTTCTGAATATTTTGAAGAGCTGAACTTCAGAGGTTTCGGAATCTACCAGTTGGTAGGTTTTGTAAATAAGTTTGTTTGTTTTTTTCAGTGAACCAGTCATCCAGTACGCTACGGTGTACATTTGATCCAACAAGTCAAGGGGTTCTCTGCTAAGTTGCTGCATAGTTTTTCCTTTGGCTATTGATAAAATCATCCTTGCGCAATACGTTATTAGTGCGTATCACGCGAAGACATACAAGTATATTACATCTGTGGGTACTACTCTCAGGGTACTGCAAATAATGATTATAGTGGTAACAAGCTATGCTGAAAAGCGGGGTTGCGGTATTATAGCTGTTCTATAGACCATTATGTATAAGCGAACTTCACTCTGCTTTTAAAAGTTCACCAAAAACAACGCATTGAGGATTTTTTATCAAATTTTCCTGCCCCGTCTCTCGTAAAAAGCTGTGATGAGTAAAATAAGTTCGTCAGTATTACATCACTCTAAAGAAATCATCCTCCGCTCAAGTCATCAAATCTTCCCGGCAGGGCTTGAAATCGGTTTGACCAACCCCGAAAAAACGAGTCCGTCTTGCTGTGGAACTGTTTTGGTTCAGCGTGAACTGGAGAGATCGGCCGTTTGAGTTAGTGAGCAAAAAAACGGAAGAAATCCTCATGCGCAAACAGCGAAAAAACTACACCACACTGGATAAAGTATTCATCCTCAAACGGCATCTGGTCGACCGGATGCCCATCTCCGATCTGTGCGATCAATACGAGCTGTAACCCAACTAAAGTGCCCCCCGATTTTTTCACAGCGGTTTAAGGTGGCAACTTGCCCGAAAACAGGGTCAAGTTATGAGCGAGAGGAAACGCAACAAATTCACGGCACAGTTTAAGGCCAAGGTAGCGCTGGAGGCGATCCGGAGCGACAAGACGTTGAACGAAATCGGTAGCGAGTTCGGGGTACACCCGTCTCAGGTCGGCCTGTGGAAACGGGAACTACTCGAGAATGCGCCCGGAATCTTCGATATAAAGCGCGGGCCGAAACTGGTCGATCCGTCCTCGGATTCTGAAAAGCTCTACACCGAAATCGGTCGTCTGAAGGAGCAGTTGGACTGGCTCAAAAAAAAGTCGGGCCTAACCTGTGAAGCTGCGTCAAAGTTTGGATCAGCGTCGATGAGCCGTTGCCGGTCTCAAGCCAATGTCAACCGGTCGACGTGAATCGCACGAGTCATTACGGGAAGCCGAAACAGCTTTTGCCCAATGACGATGACCAGTTGCTGCTGCGCCTGATCGATCTGGCGTTCACGCTTCATCCCTGTTACGGCAGTCATCTACCGGTATTCGCGGAAGGCGCTGGCTTTGCGGCTGTCGAAATTGATGGAAAGCAGTTTTTGCGTGGAATCTCTCGAAAAGACGCTTCGAAAGCATAGCGTGCCGGAAATCTTCAACAGCGATCAGAGGTCGCAATTCACCGGTGACGTATTTTTTATTGGAGTGCTTAAGCAGTATCCGACGCTTCGCATCAGCATGAACGGTCGCGGCAGGGGGCGCTGGACAACATCTTCGTCGAACGGCTCTTGAGGAGCGTCAAGCATGAAGACCTCTACCTGAAAGGGTATGCGACGCCGGTTGAATTGAAGCAGAGGTTGGCGAAGTACTTCCGCCTGTACAACAGCGAACGCCCGCATCAGTCGCTGGGCTACAAAACCCCGGACGAGGTCTGCCAAAGCGGCATGGGTGGCGGTGCGGGTATCGTCGACAAGTTCTCTCAAAAGAACTCCTCTGATGGGTCGTCAGAGGTGATAGCGTAGCCTCAATCAGGTGCATGAACAACAGCGAGTTACCAGCTTAAAATCGACCCGATTCTGTCTGATGGCTGTGGCCCACTTCGGTTAAAAAAATGATGGAGATCCATCATCGCGAGTACCGACCTGTCGGGAGCGTGGCGATCCATCGTTAACTGCATTCGTCACTCCGCATGGATTGCCGTGTCGCTGTGCTCTTCGCAATGACGGGTACTGCACAAGGCTGTTCGGTATTGACCAGGGGCACCCCTGTGCCTGACCTGAAAAAATAACCGATTTTATCTTCCCCTCACATTTTCGCCTCAACCGCTGGATCGATCCTTCCCAGTGACCGCTCAAGCTCCGCCGACGCGACGAGGTAGTCGTAGACGGCTTGCAGGTAGTTGGTTTTGGCGGTGTCGAGCTGCAACTCGGCGTCGGTGAGTTCGAGGCGCGAGCCGATGCCTTCGCGCAGGCGGAGCGTGGTGATGCGGTAGCTGCGCTCGGCGACGGCGATGGTTTTCGACTGCACGTCGATGCGCTTGCGGGCTTCGATGACGTTGGAGAGGCGCACCTCGACGTCGGCCCTGACCTGCGATTTCAGCTCTTCGTAGCGGGTGCGGGTCTGCAACCGCTCGATTTTGGCCTGCTGAATCTTCGCGCTCGTGGCGAAACCGGAGAAAATCGGTACGCTCAGTTGCAGCCCCGCCGTCGAGGAGACCGGCCAGCGCGTTGAGCTGACCGGCTCGCCGTCGTTGAACTGTGTCTGCGCGTCGAGCTGCCCGAAGGCGCTCAGTACCGGCAGCCCCTCGGATCGGGCGGCCATCACCTTCGCGTTCTCCGCTTCGGCCTGGAGCGAGAGGCTCCGCACATCCGGGCGCTTGTCGAGCGCCTCGCCATACGCCGCCGATACATCCTTCGGCAGCGTAATCTCATGGAAGGTCAGCGTATCGGTCAGCGTAAGCGGCGTCTCCTGATCGATACCCATGACGCGCTTGAGGTTGGTGGCCGCGATGGACTGGCCGTATTGGGCGCGGATCAGGTCGGGCCTGAGATTCTCGACCGACAGCCACGCCTTGAGGGTATCGAGGTCAGCGGCCACGCCCTGCCGGAAGAGCGCGTTGGTGTCCTTGCGAGCCTCCTCCCAGCGTGCGATGCTCTGCTCGACCAGCTTGCGTTTTTCGGTGGCGATGAGCACGTCGTAGTAGGCCCGGCGGATCGACGTCACCACCCCGGCGTTGGTCTGGCGGAATGACTGGTCGCTGATCTTGCGCACGAGCGAGGAAGCTTTGATGCCCGCGAAGGCCGAGAGCTTGAAGATGTTCTGGCTGAGATTGAGCGACGCGATGGACGAGTTATCAGAGCTGATCTCGAATGCCTGCGAACCGCCGCCCGTGCCACCGGAAAAGCTCGACGGCAGAAAAATCACCGACGGCTTCAGTGTACGGGTGTAAGTCAGGCTCGACGACAGATGCGGCAGCACCTCCGCCCAGGACTCCCGAACCTTCTGCCCCGCCATCTTCTTGTCCAGCCGCGCAATCTCCAGCTCCCGATTATGCTGCTCCCCGATCCGCACAGCATCGTCAAGGCTGATAACCAGCGGCTGCTTCCCGGACGGCTCCGGCGTGTCCGCTGCGTGAACGGGGATCGAGCACGCGAAAAAGAGAACGAGCGAAGCAATTATTCTGTGCAGATTGTGGCTGTATGTACGATGATTCATGGGAGTTACGTTTGTTGTGATTTATTTCTTTGCATCACTTTCTGAAGTTGTATCGTCACCTCTTAACTTGTTCAACAAGTCTTGAACTTTCTTCTCATTTGGCGATCCGAGTTCGCGGAAAAGAACTATTGACTTTTTATACATTTCCGCCGCACGACCAAATTCGCCTCGCGTTTGATACACATTTCCGAGGCTCCAATAGTCGCTAGCCACCCCTTCTTTCCAACCAAGTTCATCATCAATAGCTAATGATTTTAGATGCATCTCCTCCGCTCGATCAAGCTCACCTCGCGTTTGATACAATAACCCGAGGTTACCATAGGCATTTGCCATACTATCTTTACGTCCAAGCACTTCGTCAATTTCCAGCACTTTCTTGTACATTTCCTCCGCAAGATCAAGTTCGCCTCGGATACAATAAATATTCCCGAGGTTGCCATAGTCTTTGGCTAGCGCCTCTTTGCGACCAAGCTCCTGATCAATCTCTAGTACTTTCTTGTACATCTCCTCAGCACGATCAAGTTCTCCTCGGATAGAATAAATATTCCCGAGGTTGCCATAGTCACTGGCTATCCCCTCTTTGCGACCAAGCTCCTTTTCTATGACCAGTGATTTTAGATGCATCTCCTCTGCTCGTTCAAACTCACCTCGCGTTTGATACAATAACCCGAGGTTGCCAAATGCCGCAGCAGTATGGGAAGTCCTGTTTTCAGCACCACTCAGACCCATCCATTTTCCAATAACTTTTTCAGCGGTATCCATATCCCCTGTGCGGAAAAAGAATTCATAGCCAAGAAACAGTATTTGTATGTTCGTCGTCTCTGTAACCAGTTTAGTAAACTTTTCTCTCGCAAACTCGATTTTCCCCTCTTTTGCAAGTTGAGCGGCATCTTCGGCCATCTGTAACTGCATAGCTTCCAGCTTCAACCGCACCTCTTCAGCGGCCTGACTCGCCTGCGTTGCCTCTTCCGTTTTCTGCAAAGCTATTTGTTTGGCTTTCTCGACTTCCTGCAATGCGTCCAGCGGAAGCACAACCACGTCATTTCGCTGATCAGCTTTCGGCAGTTCTCCTTTCGCATAAGCTCTGAGATGTCGATCAACTTCATTGAGGAAAGATTCAGGGGAATCGAAATAGTGGTACAATATCTGCCGTGTCTCTTCAAGGTGCTGCCTGAATTTTATCACCTTGCTCAACTGAGGCCCAGGATCAGTCTCCGATGCAGCATCGACACGCTTGAAAAACACGAAAACTTCAGGCGCTTTAGTACTTTTCCAGCGCTCCAAAGCCCGATGAAACTCCTCTTCGGTGTACGAGGTGTATGGATGAGCGTCGGGAGCCTCCTGTCCCCAGCGCCGATGCATCGCCAGAATAAACACGTCGCAATTGTCAATATCTTGATTGATGATGCCCTGGCTTCGCCGTCCCGTCGAGGCCAGCGTGTCTTCCCATCCCAAAGCCACAAATTCCACATTCGCGCCATCACCGAATCCAATATTGAGCACATTGATCGCACTCCGAAACACCCGGCGCTCTTCCGCCAGATCGTTCGGCGAAGCGATGAAAACCCTGATTTTTCTTTTCTCCGTGGCGCTCATTTCAGAGTATTAGTTCAGCAGTTATGGCGACCATTTCAATTCAGCCCCGTCTGTCATTCTGAACGAAGTGAAGAATCCAGAAATCTTCGTAACATACTATGAATCAGTCAGTTAAAGCAACCATCCAAGAACTGGATTCTTCGCCCGACTGCGTCGGACTCAGAATGACAGAGTGTGCCCGGCGCTCCTTCAAAGATCAGACGTGACACGACCCAACTCCTCAAACTCTTCAAAGATACCATCCAACCCATTCCGCTCCAATCAATCCTTGTACCGATCCTTCCACAATCCCTCCAGCCGTTCGCGGATGAACTTTTCGCGGCCTTCGCCGGTCGGGCGATAGTAGGCTTTTGGTTCCATCTGTTCGGGGAAGTAGTGCTCATCGACGAAGTGGCCAGGAAAGCTGTGCGGGTAGCGGTAGCCTTTGCCGTAGCCGATCTCCTTCATCAGGTCGGTTGGGGCGTTGCGCAGGTGGAGCGGTGGCACGGCGGACGCGCCCGCGCTCTTGACGTCCGCCAGCGCCGCGCCGATCCCCTCGTAGCTCGCGTTCGACTTCGGGCACGAAGCCAGATAGGTCGCCCCCTGCGCGAGGTTGATGCGCGCTTCGGGCAGGCCGATCAGCTCGACGGCGTGAAACACCGCCACGGCAAGCGTCAGCGCGTAGGGATCGGCGTTGCCGATGTCCTCGCTGGCGAAGATCACCATGCGCCGGGCGATGAACTTCGGATCCTCGCCGCCGTCGATCATCCGCGCCATCCAGAAAAGCGCCGCGTCGGGGTCGGAGCCGCGCATCGATTTGATGAAGGCCGACACCGTGTCGTAGTGCGCCTCGCCGCCCTTGTCGTAGGCCGGGGCGCGGTGCTGGAGCGCTCGCTCGAAGAGCTTGCGGTCGATCACCGCCGGAGCGGTTCCACGCGGCACGAGCGAGGCGGCGGCTTCGAGCGCGTTGAGCGCCTTGCGGGCGTCACCGGCGGCGTAGCCGAGCAGGAACTCCATGTCGCGCACCTCGACTCCGGCGGCCTGCATCGCCGGATCGTCCGCGATGGCGCGTTCGACGACGTGCCGCACCTCGTCGTCGCCGAGCGGCTGGAGGATATAGACCTGCATCCGCGAGAGCAGCGCCCGGTTGACCTCGAACGACGGGTTCTCGGTGGTCGCGCCGATGAGCACGATCAAGCCTTGCTCGATGGCGTGGAGCAGCGTATCCTGCTGCGCCTTGTTGAAGCGGTGAATTTCGTCGATGAAGAGCAGCATCTGCCGCCCGTCGATGGAGCGGCTCTTCTGGGCGAGTTCGAGCACGCGGCGCACATCCTTGACGCCCGCGTCGGTGGCCGAGAGCTGCTCGAAGCGGTAGTTCAGCGACCCGGCGCAGATTTCGGCGAGCGTCGTCTTGCCGGAACCGGGCGGCCCCCAGAAGATCATGGAGGGAATCCGCCCCTCTTCGATGTAGCGCCGGATCGGCCCCGCCGCGCCGACGAGGTGCTCCTGGCCGAACAGCTCGTCGATCTGGCGGGGGCGCACCCGTTCGGCGAGCGGCTGGAAAAGCTTCGCCGAGGCGGACTTGCCGGATGGAAATCCGAAGAGGTCGGGCTGTTGCGGCTCTTCAGGCTTCATGCAAACCCCTGGCCACTCAGCCACGATTCGGTGATGCGGCTCTCCGCCGGTGAACTGACGCTCTTCTGGCGGGCGACGTACTTGCCGAGTATGTCGAATTCGAGGTTCACCTCGCTGCCAACGCCGAGGCCGGTGATGGTGGTGTGGCCGAAGGTGTAGGGAATGATCGCCACCGTGAACTGCCCCGGCTCGACCGAGGCCACCGTGAGGCTCACGCCGTCGATGGCGATGGAACCGGCGGAGACGATCCACTGGTCGAAGCGCGAGTCGAACGCCACCGAAATCATGCGGCTGCCGCCAACCTCCTCGATGCGCGTCACGCGCCCGACGCCATCGACGTGGCCGAGCACGAAGTGGCCGCCGAGGCGATCCATCGGGCGCACGGCGCGTTCGAGATTGACCGGCGTGCCCGGACGGAACGCGCCAAGCGTGGTCTTTTTGAGCGTCTCGGCCACCGTATCGACCTCGAACCACCCCGGCCCGACGGCCACCGCCGTCTGGCACGCGCCGCTGATGCTCACGCTCTCATCGATCCCGAGGTCGCCAAACTCCGCCTGCGACGTATAACGCACCTTCAGCCGCACCCCGCTCCCTTGCCGCACGGTACCCTCGACCGCTCCCACATCCTTGACGATTCCTGTGAACATATTTTTATTACTGTCGTTTATAGTGTCGATTCGTTCTCTCTTATCCCGAAATCGAAATTTTATGGAGTATCAAGCAATAAATCACGGAAACTCGTCATCGCGAGTCCCGACCTGTCGGGACGTGGCGATCCATCTTTAACTGCCGTCACTGATTTCGCATGGATTGCCACGTCGCTATGCTCCTCGCAATGACGAGGAATGCACATGCATGTTTGGTCTTGACTTGACAGTATCGGATTCGATTTCGATCATCCAGAAAACCTGATTGTCCGGCTTTCGGGACCATCCGGCCATTGAATATAGTAACAAAAAAGGCGGAGCCGGAAAACTCCCGACTCCGCCACTTTGCCCGATTGTCGCGACAAACGCTGCGCCTCAGCGATAGACGACGAAACCGCCGGGCGGCACGGTGATCTTCACCGACGAGCCGCAGACCGGCATCACCTCTGTTTCAGCGCCCTCCTGATTCGGAACCGACGAAAAGACGCAGCGCATCCTCTTGCCGGGCGGGTTGAGCTGGTGATCGACCACTGCCCAGACCGTCAACGGCTGATCGAGACTGGTGTTGATGGCGCACAGGCACTCCGTTTCGGCGAAAATGCGCGACCAGGCCACCACCCAGCGCAGCTCGCCGTTCATCGGCTGGGGATAGAAAAAATCCTCCTCCTTGCCGCTCGCCGACACCTTCCTGAGATACTGCCGTCCCCGGCGCAGGGCGATCTCCTTTCTCCTGAACTCCGCCAGTCGGCCCACGAAGCGGAACACCTCGTGCTCCTCGTTGAAGAAGTGCCGCCCGGTGCTTTGCAGCGAGCCGAACGGCCCGCCGAACATGCACTCGCGCAGGAACACGTCGCCGTACGAGTTGTCGCCCGTGCGCGGATCGGCGCCGTTGAACGCCTGCTCGGTGCCGTAGTAGATGCAACTGATCCCCTCGGTGGCGAGGTTCAGCCCCAGCGCGGCATTCAGCAGCTTCCAACTGTTCGGCGAGTCGCCGCAGAATCGGTATTTGCGCTGCTCGCCCACCTGGTCGTGGTCGTCGATCATGGTGACGATGTGCTTCGAGTACCACTGCTGGCTGTTCTTGCCGTCGAGCAGACTGTTGCGGAAGAGGTCGAAGTACCCCTCCT
>JAAXWU010000189.1 GCA_013334855.1 Chlorobaculum sp.
TTCGCGCCGCCGAGCGCCGAACCGACGTAGAGGTATCGACCTGGCTCCAGCTCGATCACCGCGCCGTTCCTGAATTTCCCGAAGGTCACCTCGGTCCGCGCTTGGAGCCGGATCGAGAGGATGTAACTGCCCTGTCGGGAATTACTGCCGAAAATGGTATACTGCATTGACGGAATTGCATTTTCTTTGAATAGATGCAATATTAGCGAATCTGCCGGACAAGTGATGTGGTGTGGTGAACGGAAAAGCGTGATTTTACGATTTCGAGGGTGATGGCGCGGTTTGATGCAAGCGAGGGATGAGGATGCGGAATGATGAAGATATGGCGCGGGAGCGTCAGGAGATGGTAGCGGAGCTCGAACTGTACGGCATCAGGGATGCCCGTGTGCTCGATGCGTTCCGTACGGTCAGGCGTCATCTGTTCGTCGAAGAGGAGAGCAGGCCACTGGCCTACAGCGACAGCGCCATGCCGATCGGATTGGGCCAGACCATCTCGCAGCCCTATACCGTAGCGTACATGACCTCGCTGCTGGTGGAGCGCCGTCCTTCGGGCAAGGTGCTCGAAATCGGCACCGGTTCGGGCTACCAGGCGGCCATCCTTGACGCGCTCGGGTACGAGGTGTTCACCATCGAGCGAATCGCCGGTTTGTACGAGATGGCGGGGCGCGTGCTCGATGCGCTGGAATTGCCTGTGCAACGGCGTCTCGGTGATGGAACGCTCGGCTGGCCGGAGGAAGCGCCGTTCGACGGCATCATCGTGACCGCCGCTGCGCCCCACGCGCCCCGCACGCTCATGAGCCAGCTTGCCGATGGCGGCGTACTCGTCGTGCCTCTCGGCGACCTCGCTTCCCAGCAGATGACCGTGATCCGGCGCAGGGGAGAGGAGTTCGAACGAGAGATTTTTCACAGCTTCGCCTTCGTGCCGCTCTGCGGGCGCGAGGGTTGGGAAAATAATAACGAATAACAGTCAAGACAGAAAAGATAAGCTATGGCACTAATGAGCAAGTTGAGGGACAAGACGCATATCGTGCTGTTTGTCCTCGTGGCGGCGTTCCTTGGCCTGATCGTCTTCGAGTGGGGGATGAACTTTACCGGCCCTACCAGGAAAGCGGGAGACGCCGGGTCAGTCAACGGCCAGTCGATCTCCATGAAGCAATACGAGGAGCTGTACAACGAACTGGTTGCCGGTTACCGTCAGAGCAATCCGGGCGCTGAAATCACCTCCGATCTCGAAGCAAAATTCCGGGATCAGGCATGGAATTACGCCGTCGATCAGACGCTCATCGAGCAGTTGCTCAAAAAATATCGGATCGAGGTGAGCGACCAGGAGGTGCTCGACGCGGTCAACAGCGACCTCAATCCGCCATCGATCATTCGCCAGAACTTCACCGATCCCAAGACCGGCAAGATCGACCGCCAGTTGCTCGAAAGGGCGCGCAGCGATCCGAAAGCCAAGGAGTTCTGGGTCAACGCCCAGATCGTGGTCAAACGCGAGCTGATGGTGGGCAAGCTGATCATGGCGTTGAGAACCATGGTGGTCGTCACCGAACCCGAGCTTGACGAGCTGGTTCAGCGCCAGTTCACCACCTTTACCGGCTCGTTCATTCCCTTCCCGCTCAGCTATGCAGGCCTGGAATCGAGCTTCCCGGTCAAGGATGAAGAGGTCAAGACATGGTACGAGTCGCACAAGGAGCAGTTCCGGCAGGAGCCGATACGCAGCGCTGAATTTGTTTTCTTCCCGCTGACCCCCTCCGCGCAGGACAACGCCCAGGTCAAAAAGGAGATCGATGGGCTGATTCCGCAGTTCGCCTCGGCAGCGAGCGACAGCGAATTCGTCAAGATTCAGAGCGACATGCCGAACGCGGTGAACGAAACCCTGTCGAGAGCCGATTTCTCACCCGCCGCGAGCAATGCGGTGTTCGGTTCGCCCAATCTCGCGCCGGGTAAGATTGTTGGCCCGATTGACGATCAGGGCTACTACCGTCTGCTCAAAATCAAAAGCCTCACGACCGGCGAGCCGGTGGCCAGCGCTTCGCATATCCTGATCCGCCTCAATCCGGCTGACAAAGCTGATGCCGAGCGAGCCATGACGCTGCTCAAAAAGATTTCCGAAGAGCTGAAGAGTGGCGCGTCATTCGCGTCTGTGGCCACCAAATATTCTGAGGATCCCGGCAGCGCCCGCAATGGCGGTTTCGTGGGATGGTTTACCAAAGAGCGCATGGTGCCGCAGTTCTCGCAGGCGGTTTTTGCGGGACGTCCCGGCCAGATCGTCGGCCCGGTGCAGACACAGTTCGGATTGCATGTCATAAAGATCGAGGGTTTCGACAACCGTCGCATCGTCTGCGCAGAGGTTGCCCGCCAGATCAAGGCTTCAACGCAGACTGCTGAATCGATCAAGCGTCAGGCGATGGACTTCCAGTCCGCGGCCAAATCCAAAGGATTCGAAGCAGCGGCGAAGGCTCAAAAGCTCGATGTGGGCAAAACCGGTGATTTTTCGCGCCAGAGCCTTCTTTCCGTGCCGGGCATGGGTGACGCCATTACCAAATTCGGTTTCAAAGCCAAAGAGGGCGACATTTCCGATGTGCTCGATACCGACAAGGGTTTTCTGGTCACGAAGCTTCTGACAAAGAACGATACCGGCTATCATCCGCTCGACGCACAGCTCACGGCGATGATCAAAACCGAGCTGGTGCGCGAAAAACAGGGCGCGGCGCTGAAAACCAAGCTGCTCTCGCTCTCGAAAAGCTCCGGTGGTTCGCTCGCCGCAATTGCCGCTGGCGATCCAAATCTGCACGTCATCACGCCCAAGGAGATTCGCTGGCGCGACGGCGCGATCGAAGGGTTCGGCGTCGATCCCCGGCTCGTGGAGGCGATGGCGGGCATGAAACTCAACACGCTCTCGCCGCCGGTACAGATAAGCGGCGGTTACGCGCTAGTGGTGCTGACCGGTCGCCAGCTTCAGCCCGGCGTCGATCTCGCTGCCGAGAAACAGAAGGTGCTGCCGCAATTCATGAAGGTCAAGCAGCAGCAGTTCCTCTCCGAATATTTAGGCTCGATCCGCAAGGCCGCCAAGATCGAGGATTTCAGGTAGCCAGCAAGGCAAGCTGCCCGTGCAATTCGGGATAGGGGGATGGTCAGCATTTCTGGCCGTTCCCCTCCAGCACCAACCACCCCTTCGGGCTCTTCGACTTGATTCTGATCAAGGACAACCACATCGATGCCACAATGACGCCGATGAGTCCGGCAAGCTGCTCGATGGGCGATACCTTCGGCGCGATGGTGGATGTTCATGAAGATGCAGCAGAAACTCATTGCCGCCGGGCCGGGC
>JAAXWU010000190.1 GCA_013334855.1 Chlorobaculum sp.
AGACAACCCACCAAACCGGCGAAACCGAGGGGGTCTTCGTCATCGAGGCCAAGCGAGCACGATTCAGGAAAGTCAAAACCGGCACGACGGATAACACCCACATCATCGTGCTCTCCGGCCTGAAAGAGGGCGAGAAGGTTGTCTCGGGCAGCTACGGAGCGATCAGCCGCGAGCTCCGCGACGGAAGCGCCATCAAAGTGCAGGAGAGGCCTTGATCGAGAGTCCCTACATTATCAGGATCAGTTCGCTCTCGAAGCACTACACGATGGGCGATCAGTTGGTCAAAGCGCTCGACAAGATCGACCTCGATTTCCGCAAGAACGACTACGCGGCGATCATGGGGCCGTCGGGCAGCGGCAAGTCAACGCTGATGAACATCCTCGGCTGCCTCGACACGCCGACCGCCGGACGCTACGAGCTGAACGGCCAGAACGTGGCCGAGATGGATGACGACGAGCTGGCCCGCGTGCGCAACCGCGAGATCGGCTTCGTCTTCCAGACCTTCAACCTCCTGCCGCGCCTCGACTGCCTGCGCAACGTCGAGCTGCCGCTGGTCTACGCCGGAGTCTCGCCGGAGGAGCGGCTCGAACGTGCGCGGAAAGTGCTTGAGGAGGTGGGTCTCGGCGACCGGATCGACCACAAGCCCGGCGAGCTGTCGGGCGGGCAGACGCAGCGCGTGGCGATTGCGCGGGCGCTGGTGAACCACCCGTCGATCATCCTGGCCGACGAGCCGACAGGCAACCTCGACACGGCCACCAGCCACGACATCATGGATATGTTCGGCAAACTCTCCGACGCGGGCAACACGATCATCCTCATCACCCACGAAGAGGACATCGCCCGCTTCACCCGCCGAATCATCCGCCTCCGCGACGGCAAGATCGAAAGTGACACCGCGCCATGAGCACCTCCATCCGGCAGTTCCGGTACGAGACGGGCGAAAGCCTGAACATTGCCGTGCAGCAGATCAAGGCCAACAAGATTCGCTCGTTTCTGACGGCGCTTGGCGTCATCATCGGCATCGTGGCGATCACCATGATGGGCACGGCGATTAACGGTATCGATCTCGGCTTCGACAAAAGCCTCTCCATGCTCGGCTATGACGTGATTTACGTGCAGAAAGGCTCGTGGAGCACGATGGGCCAGTGGTGGCGCTACCGCAACCGGCCCGACATCGAGACCCGCTATGCCACAGAGATCAACCGGCTCATCGCGGGCAATCCGCTCTCGGAGCTGATCGTGGCCGTGCCGCAGATGTCCACCATCCAGGCGGACGCCCGCTACCGCGACCGCCAGATTTTGCAAATCTTCGCGCTCGGCACCAGCCACGACTACCCGCGCACCGCATCCGGCGATCTGTCGGATGGGCGCTTCTTCACGGCGCAGGAGTCGGCGGCGGGCGACGCAGTCTGCGTCATCGGTGACGACATCGCTTCGGGTCTCTTCACTGACGGGCGGGCCGTCGGCAAGCCGCTCCGCCTGAAGAACCACAATGTGCGCGTCGTAGGCGTCTTCAAAAAGCAGGGGAAGTTTCTCGGCCTCTTCAGCTTCGACAACCAGCTCATCCTGCCGCTCGGCGCGTTTGAAAAGGTCTATGGCAAAACGGGGATGGTGACGATCCGGGTCAAAGTGAAGGACGAAAAGCGGATTCCCGAGGCCAAGGAGGAGCTGACCGGGCTGATGCGGCGCATCCGGAAGCTGCCGCCTGGCAAGGCGGATGATTTCGGCATCAACGAGCAGCAGGCGTTCAAGAGCCAGCTCGATCCGATCAGGAACGGCATCGCCCTGGCGGGCATCTTCATCACCGGCATGTCGCTGTTCGTCGGAGCCATCGGCATCATGAACATCACCTTCGTCTCCGTCAAGGAGCGCACCCGCGAGATCGGGCTGCGCAAGGCGCTTGGAGCACGCCGTCGCACCATCCTCATGCAGTTCCTCATCGAGTCGGTGATGATCTGCCTGGTCGGTGGCGTCATCGGCCTTGCGACAGCGCTCTCGATCACCGTGCTCATCCAGAACCTCCTGCCGGACTTCCCGGTCAGCTTCTCGCCGATGCTGGTGCTGGCGAGCCTCGTCGTTTCGGTGGCCACCGGCGTTATCTCGGGCCTCGCTCCGGCAGTGTCGGCGTCGCGACTCGATCCGGCCGTTTCACTCAGATACGAATAGCCATGATGCTCTCGATCAGGGAAACTTTGGTGCAGGCCGCGACTTCGCTGGCGGTCAACAAGCTGCGCTCGGCCTTGACGACGCTCGGCGTGGCGGTGGGCGTTTTTTCGATCATCGCGGTGATGACCGCACTCGACGCCGTTGACCGATCGATTGCCTCCGGCCTGTCGAGCCTCGGCGCGAACACCTTTCAGATCCAGAAAAACCCCGCCGCGGTCTTCGGCAGCGGCCACGGGCGGAATCTCTACGCCAACCGCAAGGACATCACCTGGCAACAGGCTCAACTCTTCAGAAAATATATGGGCGAGAGCGCCCGGAACATCGGCTTCATCATCACGAGCCAAGCCGCTCAGGCCAGTTACGGCAACGAAAATACCAATCCTGACGTAACGCTGACCGGCGGCGACGAAAGCTTCGCCCCGGCCAACGGCTTCGATGTTATTTCCGGCAGGAACCTGAACGACGGCGATCTCCGCTACGGTTCCAATATTGCCGTGCTCGGCAGCGACGTGGCGGAGAACCTCTTCCGGCAGGGGCAGAATCCGGTCGGCAAATCAATCAGGGTCAACGGCAAGGCGTATACAGTCATAGGCGTGTTCAGCAAGAAGGGGGCGGCGTTCGGCCAGAGCCAGGACAATTTCGTGCTCATTCCGATCAGCCGCTACCTCGAAGAGGTGAACGAGAAGTCAAGCATCTCCATCACGGTCGAAGCGACCTCGCAGAAAGTCTACAAGCAGACCATCGACCGGGCCATCGGCGCTATGCGCCTCGCTCGGGGGCTGACGGTCAGGACGCCGAACGATTTCGAGATCAGAACCAACGAATCGCTGGTCGAGTCGTTCCGCGACATCCAGCGCATCGTCGGCACCGGCGCGTTTATCATCAGCTTCATGGCGCTGCTCACCGCCGGGGTCGGCATTATGAACATCATGCTGGTCAGCGTCACCGAACGCAAGCGCGAGATCGGCGTACGCATGTCGGTCGGCGCTCCCCGCCGCTCCATCTTGCAGCAATTTCTGGTCGAAGCGCTGCTGCTCTCGCTCGGCGGCGGCCTCGTCGGCATCGTCGCCGGAGCGGGCGCGGGCAACCTGGTGGCGCTGCGATTCAATCTGCCGGTGATCCTGCCGTGGGTCTGGATCGTGGTATCGCT
>JAAXWU010000070.1 GCA_013334855.1 Chlorobaculum sp.
AGCACCGCGATGCCGATAGCGCCCATGTGCTGCTGGTGCAGCGTTGTGGTCGGCATGAGCTTCAAGACGAGGATCGTGCTGGAGAACATCATCGCGCCTCCGCCGATGGCCGCCTCGGTGGGCGACAGCCCGATCGCCAGCAGGAGGCCCCCCGAAACGAGCGCAAAGATGAGGCTCGTGGCGAGCGTCATCGTAAAGGTGCGCCCGAAAGTCTCCATTATTTTGCGCGGATGCAGCGAAAGTCCGGCGATGAACAGGAGCAGCGAAATGCCGATCTTCGAGACTTCGTCGATGAAGTCGATGTTGGAGACGAGCCGAAGCCCCCAGGGGCCGAGCAGGATACCGGCGAGAATGTAGGCGATGATGATCGGCTGGCGCAAGAGCAGAGAGAGCCACGCCAGGAGCGCCGAAGCTATGATGATGATGCCTATGTCGAAGTAGATGAAATCCTGCATTGCGGTCACCTTCGGATTCTGTTTTTAGAAATGCTTTAAAAAAGGTAGCATGTTCAGATCCATTCTTTCAATGAAAGGTTGTTCTTACCGAAACGTATCTGGCTCGAACAGCTTTTTTCGCAAGGGTTTTTTTCGTTCTTTGGCTTGTCTGAACCCCTTCGGTAACGTAAATTAGGGCCTGTTCACGCCGCCTTTCCTATTGACGTATTTCTGGCGGCAAAGCCTCTTCCAACTTCAGCAACGAGCTTCATACTATGGCACTGTTCGGCAAGAAACCTTCAGATTCTTCGAAATCCGTCGCTGTTCCAAAAGCGTTCACCATCCAGATCGATCCTTCGAAATTCAATCTTGCCACAAAGCCTTCGGGGCCGGTGCATGAGCAGCTCGAAACGCTCAAGCAGAGGCTCACCAAGCTCTCCTCGAACGTCGAGAACAACCTGATGCTGGTCGTCCGCGCTTCGACCAAGAAAGATAAAGCGCTGGCCGCTTCGGCATTCGAGTTCGACGAGCGCTACATCCAGAAAGGCAAGTTCGAGGTCGAGTACATGACTCTTGCCTACCTGAACTTCCAGCAGCTTGGCGAGGCCGACCGCAAAACCGTGGCCAGCGCGGGCATGATCCTCAAGGAGCTTGAAAGGATCGCCCAGTTCTGTCTCAACATCGCAGACAAGACTGAATACATCCAGCTCGCCAACGTCAAGGAGCTGCACAAGGACGAGTATGGCCTGAAGCCGATGGGCGACATCACCGCCGAGATGATCAAGAAGGTGGTCGAAGCGTTCGTCAGCGGCAACTCGAAGCACGCCTCGGAGACGCTCGACATGATGAAGGAGATCGAAGACCTCTACCAGGGGGCGGTCAAGAAGCTCAAGAGCGAGGTGAACGACTCGAACATCACCAACTTCACCGGCATTCTCTCCGTCGTCGAGCATGTTCATGCCTGCGCCGAAATCTCCTGCGTGATCGCCCGGCACTTCTGCTGAGGTCACGGCACAGAAAATTTTCAGAAGGCGGGCATCTCCCGCCTTCTTTTTTTTGGTCGAAAGTTCATATAATTGGAGTAAGAGCGAGTTGCGGTATTTGTCCACAACATCCATTTCGTCCACAGCGTCCACTCTCTTCATGATGAAACATCGTAGCCGGATCATTGCGCTTGCCGTGCTTGTGGCGTTTGCCGCCGGGGCGTTCTTATTTTTCAGGAAGAAGCCCGAAACCGCAAATCGTCCGGAAAGCAAGGCAGCCGTGACAGCCATCGCCGTGAGCATCGATGCGGCGCGAGTGGCGTCGGTGCGCGACAGCCTCTCCGTCGTCGCGCTCGTCGAGGCGTGGCGCGACGTCGATATTCACGCCGAGACCTCCGGCATTGTCCGCTCGATCTCCTCCGAGGTCGGCCAGAAGATGGCGGCGGGCCAGCCGCTCTTCAAGGTCGATGACGAGGTGGCAGCCTCCGCGCTACGCAAAGCTCGCGTGAACCGTGAACTTGCGAGCCGCGATTTCGAGCGCTACAGCAGCTTGCAGAGGGAGGGGGCGGTCGCGGTGTCGAGTTACGAGGCGATGCGGCTGAAGCTCGAAGATGCCGATGCCGACCTGACAACGGCGCGACGGCGCGTCGAGGACACGGCCATCAAGGCGCCCTTCGCGGGGGTCGTCACCTCGCGGCTCGTCGAAGTTGGCGATCTCGTTCAGCCGGGCATGAAGGTGGCCAACATGGTCGATCTCTCGAAGGTCAAAATCATCTCCGCGATACCTGAAAAACAGGTTGGCTCCATCATCGAAGGGATGGCGGTGCAGGTGACGACCGACCTCTGGCCGGGCAAGGTGTTCCGGGCGAAGGTGCTCTCCGTCAGCGCGAAGTCCTCAAACGACCACACCTACCGGGTCGAGTCGGTCATGGAGAATCCGAAGGAGACGCCGTTTCGCGCCGGGATGTTTGCCCGCACGGCTTTCGTCGGCAGCTCCTCGCGTCAGGCGCTGCTGATCCCGCGCCGGGCGCTCGCGGGCAGCATCGCCGCGCCCGAAGTGTTTGTCGTCACCGGCGGCAAGGCGCGGCTGAAAAAGATCGTCGCGGGAGTCGAATACGGCAGCAGCATCGAAGTCTTGCAGGGGCTTGTCGCCGGTGACGAGGTGGTCGTGAGCGGCCAGAGCGACCTCGATGACGGCGCGGCGGTGACGGTCACCAATGGGGAGGCCGGGCGGTGAAACGGACGGTCACGGGGATCGCCATCGAGCGCCCGACACTGGTCGTGGTGCTCTTCTCGGTGCTCTTCATTCTCGGCTTCTTCAGCTACCGGCAGCTTCAGTACGAGCTTCTGCCGCGCATGAGTACGCCATTCGTGACCATCACGACGGTCTATACGGGCGCGTCGCCGGACGAGATCGAGACCTCAGTCACCAAACCGGTCGAAGAGGCGGTTTCAGCCATCGAGAAGATTTCAGCCATCAACGCCTCCTCCCGCGAAGGGATGTCGCTGGTGACCATCGAATTCGCCAGTGACGCCGACATCGACCTCGCCCTGCAGGATGTGCAGCGCAAGGTCAACGAAGCTCGTGGCGAGCTGCCCGACGGCATCGAGACGCCGGTCGTCTCCCGCTTCGCCATCGACGAGCTGCCGGTGCTGCGCCTCGGCGCGACCTCGAAGCTCTCCGACACCGCGTTCTACCAGCTTCTCAAAGATGAGATCAAGCCCTCGCTGTCGAACATCAGCGGCGTCGGGCAGGTGGGCATCCTTGGCGGGCGCGAGCGCGAAATCCGGGTCAACATCGATCCGGGGCGTCTCGAAAGCTTCGGGCTTACCGTCACCGACCTGCTCGAAGCGATTGGCAAGGCCAATATCGATTTTCCGACCGGCACGGTTGACGCGCCCGACCGCAAGTTCGTGGTGCGCCTGTCGGGCAAGTTCACGAGCCTCGACGAGCTGAAGAACCTCGTCGTGAGCGACGCAGGCGCGGAGGGCGCGGTCTATCTGCGCGACGTAGCCGAGGTGCAGGACACCTTTCAGGAGATCAGAACGATGACGAGGATCGATGGCAAGAACGCCGTCGGCATCGTGGTGGTCAAGCAGAACGACGCCAACACCGTCGAGGTGTGCCGCCTCGTGCGCGAGAAGCTCCAAAAGCTCGAAGCGCAGTACCGCGACCGGGGGCTGAAGTTCGACATCGCGCAGGACGCCTCGACATTCACCCGCGACGCCGTCGAAGCCGTGCAGCACGACCTCTTCCTTGCAATCCTGCTCGTGGCGCTTGTGATGCTGCTCTTCCTGCACAGCCTGCGCAATTCGCTCATCGTGATGGTCTCGATTCCCACCTCGCTCGTGACCACCTTCATCGGCATGTACCTTTTCGGCTTCTCGCTGAACCTCATGACGCTGCTCGCCCTCTCGCTCGTGATCGGCGTGCTGGTGGACGACTCCATCGTGGTGCTCGAAAACATCTACCGCCACCTCGAACGGGGCGAAGCGCCACGCGATGCGGCTCTCGCCGGACGCAACGAGATCGGTTTCACGGCGGTGGCGATCACGCTCGTTGACGTAGTGGTCTTCCTGCCGCTCTCGCTGCTCAGCGGCCTCGTCGGCGACATCCTGCGAGAGTTCGCCGTCGTCATGGTCATCTCGACCATGCTGAGCCTCTTCGTCTCCTTCACGGTGACGCCGCTGCTCGCCTCGCGCTTCTCGAAGGTCGATCATCTCTCTGATGCCACGTTGGCGGGTCGTCTCGCCCTCGGCTTCGAACGCTGGTACGAGCGCGGGCGCGACTGGTACATCTCGCTGCTCAGTTGGGGTCTGAAGCATCCCGGCAAGGTGATCCTGACCGCCATGCTTCTTCTCTTCTCGTCGTTCGCGCTGGTCATCGCTGGAAAGATCGGCGGCGAGTTCATCGAGGTCTCCGACCGTGGCGACTTTTCGGTGATGCTCGAACTCGAATCCGGCACGAGCCTCCACCAGACCGACCGCTTCGTCCGCCAGGTCGAGCGCAGGATTCAGGCCTATCCCGAAGTGGAAAAGGTGCTTGCGGTCGTCGGCACCTCGAACGAGGGGTTTCTCGGGCAAAGCTCCGACCACGTGGCCGAAATCAACGTCCGCCTGATTCCCAAGGAAGAGCGCCGCCGCTCGACCGACGCCATGATGCAGCTTATCCGCAAGGATCTCAACGGCGTGCCGGGCCTCAAGACGAGCATCAACCCCATCGGCATTTTCGGCACGGCCAACGAAACGCCGGTCACGGTGATCCTGAGCGGGCCGAAGCGCGAGGAGGTCGCCCGCGCCGCCGACGCCCTGCGCGACAGCCTCAAGACGGTGCGCGGCACGGCGGACGTCCGGCTCAGCTCCCAGCCCGGCACGCCTGAAATGCACGTGGTCGTCGATCGCGAGCAGATGGCCGCCTTCGGCCTCTCCATCGCCGACGTGGGTTCGGCCATGCGCATCGCCTACGATGGCGACGACAGCAACAAGTACCGCGAAGAGGGCGACGAGTACGATATTCGCCTGATCTTCGACGAAGGCTACCGCAACGCCACCAGCGGCATTCCCGATCTCTCCTTCCGCGCGAAAGATGGCAACCTCGTGCGGCTCGGCCAGTTCTCGCGCCTCGAACAGTCGCGCGGCTACGCCCTCCTGCAACGCCACGAACGCAACGAGGCGGTCTGGGTCAAGGCGCAGGTGATCGACCGCCCGGTCGGCGATATAGGCAGCGAGCTTGAGCGCATCATCGGCAACATGCAGAAGAAGGGGATCATGCCGAAAAGCGTCACGCATACCTACGAGGCCGACCTCAAGCACCAGGGCGAGTCCAACCTGAACCTGCTCTACGCCTTTGCCGTGGCGATCATCTTCGTGTACCTGATCATGGTCGCGCTCTACAACTCGTGGATATGGCCGATGGTGGTCATGTTCTCTATTCCGCTGGCCATCATCGGAGCGCTCTGGTCGCTGGCGCTGTTTGGCAAATCGCTGAGCATCTTCACGATTCTCGGCATCATCATGCTGATCGGCCTGGTCGGCAAGAACGCGATTCTCTTGGTCGATTTCATCAACAAGTTCCGCGCTGAAGGGATGGAACTCCTGCCCGCCATCACCGAAGCCGGACGCGAGCGCTTGCGCCCGATCCTCATGACGACGCTCACGCTCATCTTCGGCCTCATGCCGATAGCCCTCTCCGCCAGCTCCGGCTCCGAATGGAAATCCGGCCTCGCCCTCGCCCTCGTCGGCGGCCTCTCCAGCTCGATGTTCCTCACGCTGCTGGTGATTCCGGTGGTGTACGTCTGGTTCGACCGGGTGCGGAGCTGGGTTGCGGGGAAGATGAAATAATGGATAATGGATAGTTGATAATGGATAGTTGTAGGGGCGACTGGCTGGTCGCCCTTTTGTATTGTCCGTGTCAGTCCACTTGTTACATTCGTCCAGCCCATCCACTTTATCCATTTTCTACTCTGCTGTACACCAGCGCCGAGCGTGATCGCCCTCTTCTTTTGATATTCAAAACGTTATCTTAACGTATAAAAGAATTCACCTCTTTTCCGGCGCGTTGGTTAATCTTTATCCCTATGCCAGCATCAGTCACGCTTGACGAGATTCTTGCTATCAACGGCAATCGTGCGGTTTATGAGCGTCTGCAAGCGCTGATGGCCGATGGGTCGGCGATGGCGTTTGTCGGGGCGGGGGCGTCGTTTCCGCTCTATCCGCTGTGGCCGCAGTTGCTCGAAGCGCTTGCCGATGAGCCGGTAAAGCGCGGGCTGGCGAATTCTGCCGACAAAGCGCAGTGGCTTCGTGCTGCCGGTCAGAAGCCGCTGCATGTCGCGGCGCGGATTCATGACAAGCTGAAGGACAACTTCTACCACACCTTTCTGTACGAAACCTTCAAGGATCGCATCGGCTCCGACGCTCTCGGCTACACGCCTGCCCAGGCGGCGCTGGTGCGAGCCAACTTCAAGGCTCTTCTGACGACCAACTACGATGCGGGCCTCGTCGAAGCCCGGCGGGTGCTGCGGCCGGATATTCGCAATACGGGGTTTGCCGTCTGGAACCAGAACTTTGCGGTCAACCGTTGGGCCAGTGGCGATCTGTTCCACGACGGTACGCCGTGTCCGATTTTGTTCGCCCACGGCCACTTTGCTGATCCGTCGAACGTTGTGCTGGATTCGGCCAGCTACCGCCGTGCCTATCAGACCACGCCCTATCGCCGGTTGTTTGAAAACCTCTGGTTACAGGAACATCTGGTGTTTGTCGGCTTCAGCTTCAACGACGCAGTGCTCGCGCAGATCGCCGACGAAGTGCTCTGGTCAACTGCGCGGCAGGGTGGTGGTGCGCCCCGGCACGTGGCCATCCTCGGCCTGGATGAGGAGCACCAATACACGCCCGAAATGCGGCACGAGTATCTGGAGCCGTTCAACGCGGAGGTTTTGTTTTACCCGGTTCGCCGGGGCGTTGATGGACGCCCCGATCACTCCGCCTTACAGGTGGTGCTGGAGTCGCTCTGTCCAAGCCCAGAGATCAAGCGGGAGGCGCGAACGGAGCTTGTCGCTCCCTCGCCTGACCGTCAGGTCGCGATGGAGTTCGTCCACGAATCCACGGACGATCAACTCTTCACCGGGCGTGACGCCGTGCTGGAGCGGCTGGATGGCTGGAGCGCCGATGCGGGCGTGCGGCTGGTCGGCATCTCGGCGATTGGCGGGCTCGGCAAGACGGCCCTGCTTGGCCACTGGCTCAAGAGCAGCGGTGCGGCGCATGGGAGTGACGGGATTTTTTTCTGGAGCTACTACCGCGACAGCGATACCGATGCCATGTTGCGGGCGCTGCTCAAATTTGGCCGTGAGCAATTGCAGTGGAAGCCTGCCAGGTGTCGGTCTGACGCGCCGCCAATCGAGCAGGTTATGGAGTTGCTTGGTGAACGCCGCCTGATTGTTGCGCTGGACGGGCTGGAGCTGGTGCAGGAGTCTCCGGGCACGGTGGCTTACGGCAAACTGCTCTCGCTGGAACTGGCCGATCTCTTGCATCGCCACGGGCGAGAAAGAGGTTCGGCGCTTGCATCATCGCTTTTTGTTTCCACAGATTCGGAGAAGCCTCAGGACAAGGGAGCTCTCTCAAGTCGGCACTCCAGCCTGATTGTGTTGACCAGCCGGTTTCCGTTTCCGGATTTGACGGCCTACCTCGGCGGATCGCTGCGCACGTTGCCGCTGCCGGAGCTGGAGCCATCCAAAGGTTCGGAGTTGCTCTATGCGCTCGGTGTGCATGGCCGGGCGGAGGAGCGCGAAGAGATTTCGCGGAAGCTGTTCGGTCATCCGCTGGCGTTGCGGGTGTTCGCCCGCTCTATGCCCGCTGAACTTGCAGGTGATCCGACGCGGCTGTGGCAACAGGTATTCGACGCTCCGCATCTCGACGGTAGCGATTCGCTTGCTGGCAAGATGCAGCGGCTACTGACCTTCTACGAGCAGCGGCTGACTGAGTCGCAGCGGCAGGCTCTCGGCCTTCTTGCCATCTTCCGAATGCCGGTTGGTGAGACGACACTCAGCGTGCTGTGGGAGCGGTTCAAGCCAGATGTAGTTGATGGCACGCTACGTGCGATTCTCGACGGTCTGCATCGCGAGCATCTTTTGATAGCCGACGTCGCTGCTGACGGCACGCCCCGGTACGCCTGCCATCCGATTCTTCGCGATCATTTTCGGGGTTGTCTGCTTGGGCAAACGGCCCTGATCTGTGACGTGGCACAACTGCTGGGCGATCGCCCTGACGTCGGGCAGCACCAATCGCTTGAGAGCATTCATTTGTTCGTGGCCGCTATCGAGCTGCTGCTGGAAGCCGGTGATTTCAAGGCAGCCGACGATCTCTATCGCACGAGGCTCAATAACGGACACATATTTCAGTGGTTGCCCGCCCCTCACTGGGGCATGGAGGTCGCCCGATGGTTCATCCGGGACGAAAAGCGTTGTTTTAAAGTGCGGGAGCAGTTGAACAATAGCGATTTTTATTCATACATGAACAGCGTTGGCTTTTACGCATATCTCTCTGGTGAGTCTGAGACTTCACTTGAGTTTTATTCTCAGGTGGTTGATCTTCGACGTGCCACCAAGGATTGGAAAAAACTTTCAGAGAATCTTATCAACTTCTGCGAAACTAAGGTTTCGCTTGGTTTGCTAATCGAAGCATGTGGGCATCTTGCGGAATCGCTGAAGATGGCCCGTATGATTGGGGATAAGAAACAGATTCTTGACTCTTTAGTATGGGATGCTTTTATTTCCTCGATGCTTGGCGACCTCGCTCTGGCCGATGCAGCGTTTGGTGAAGCTAATGCTATTGAGCATCACTTTCACGATTACGGAGATCTCCTAAGTATTCGAGGCATCATGTGGGCTGAGCACATGCTTCGCAGTGGCGATTGTAAACGATCCCGGCAACTGACAATTTCTAATTGCGAGATTTCTCTGAATGAAAATTGGCAAAACACTATCGCTCAATGCGACTGGTTACTCGGTTGGGTCGATGTGTTGGAGGACCGCTTGGACGAAGCGGCGGAGCACCTGCGTGCCGCGCGGGGCACTTTCTTCCGCGGTCACATGATCTATTACTTGGCCCGAACGTGGGTCACCGAATCGGCTATGTGGCTGGGTCGCGGTGAATATCGGGCGGCTCTGGATGCCTGCGAGCGGGCGCGGGAGCTGGCGGCGCCTCGCAAGTACCGCATGGTACATGCCGACGCTCTCGTCCAACGGGCGCGACTCTGGTTGAGCTTGCCCGAGCCTCAACCCGGACGAGCACGTGACGACGCCGAAGCTGCGTTGCAACTGGCAGAGTTTTGCAATTATGCCTGGGCACAGCGCGATGCCACCGAACTCCTCGCCACCGCCTACGGCCAGCTCGGTCAACCCGACGACTCCGCCCGCTACCAAACCGAATTCGCCCAATGGAAGCAGCGCCTCTCCCGGAAGGAATGACGAATGCTGATGCTGCCTTGAGAAAATCGATGAGTTTTGTACGTTTCACTTTGAGTGGCGCTAACGAGAATCGAGATCGAAAATCCGGGAACAGATCAAAATGCCAACGTGCTGGATCATTGCAGGGCCGAACGGGGCTGGAAAAACGACGTTTGCGCTGGAGTACCTTCCGGGCGTGGCCGGGTGTGACCAGTTCATCAATGCTGACCTGATCGCCGCTGGATTATCCCCATTTGCGCCGGAAAGAGAGTTGATGGCGGCGAGCCGTCTTTTTGTGCGGGAGATGGCGGAACGTATTGAAAAACGGGAAGATTTCAGTTTCGAGACAACCCTTTCCGGTCGAACCTACCTGAATCTTGTCGAACGGCTTCGGAGTGATGGCTGGCAAACTGTCCTGATCTATCTGGCGCTTCCATCCGTTGAGATGTCGAAAATGCGCGTAGCCGAACGTGTGGCGAACGGTGGCCATAAAATCCCGGTTTCGGACATCGAGCGCCGTTTTCCTCGAAGTTTACGTAATCTGTTCGATGAGTTCTGTCATATTGTCGATCATTGTCTTTGTTTCATGAATGACGGAGACGCGCCTATACCTGTTTTCGAACAGCGCAAAACACATCGTAAAGTGTTGCATGAAGCGTATTATCAACTACTGCAAAAGGAGTCTCACCCATGACGATAACCAGAAAAGCGACCCTGTCGAAAGAGGGACAGCTTGCGCTGGATGCGCTTCGGAAAGCTGTCGCCAATGCGCTCGAAAAGAAAAGACGCCTCGGACAATATGCGGTCATCTGGCAGGATGGCAAACCGACAATCATCGGCGGCGAAATCGATCGCGGTGTGAGTACACAACCATCGTCAGCAAACAAATCCTGACAAAATCGAGGCGTGTTATTTGGCGCGGTGTAAAGCTGGGACGCGAGCTGTTTTTGTCAGAAAATATCAGAAATGTTTCGGTAAAACCCCGCCGTGCATTTATCCGATCCGTCCGATCAGCTCGATCTCTCGCTACGCCAGCAGGTGCAGGCGTGAGAAGACGTAATCGAGGTGATCTTCGTTGAGCACGATGCGGTAGAAGCCGGTGTCGCCGAGTTGTTCCGGTTCGTGATAGCGGTCGCTGACGAAGCGGCGTCCCTGCTTCTCCTTGAACCAGTAGACGAGCCGGATGTGGTCGCCGTCGATTTCGAGTGCCGTGACGCCGCGCTTGCCGATGGCGCATCCCGAGTTGAAAACGCTCGGTATGACGATGTTGTTGTAGCGTCCGCTGCGCAGACCGATCTTCTTGCCCTCGGTGAAGCAGGCGTCGAGCATCGATTTCAGCTCGCCGATCCGCTCCCGGATCGCCTGGCGCTCCTCCTCCGGGGCGGAGGGAAAGAGGCGACACAGCTCCTCGATCTGGTAGTTGAGGTGATCGACCTTCGAGAGCGACTCGAACAGCGGCCGGTGGGTATGGCCGATGACCGAGACGATCTTGAACTCGTTGGAGAACTCGTAGATCGACTTTTCGATGGCGAAGCGGCGGCGGCTGTTGTAGGCGGTCGAGAAGTTGCGGATGCCCATCGGCTTGGCGATGTAGCGCACGAACAGCACAATCGCCCGGCTGACGAGCGGATAGGTCTCCCAGAGCAGAATCGAGGCCTGATGGCCGTGAAAGAGCAGCATCGTCTCATCGCCAAACCTGAAGCGGATCGATTCGAGCAAGTGGTTCGACAGCCGGTAGTTGCGCTCCTCGAAAAGATCGGAGTCGTGATTGCCGTAAATCTTCCAAAAAAATCCATTCTTCTCGAACTGAAGGAACAGCTCGTACATCTCGCCCCAACGCTCGGCGATGTCCTCAATCGAGAACTTGAACAGCTCCTCGACGTCACCGTTCAAGACGAGGCTGTACTTGCCCGGCAGGTAATAGTCGCTCAGCATGGAGCGCACAATCTCGGCGTTCCGCTTGAACTCGTCGCGCCGCCCGCCGTTGCCCATGTGCAGGTCGCTCAGAATCAGCACCTTCGACGAACTGTCGAGTCTTACGGTTCTTGCTGTTTCAAGAAGCTTTTCAAGTACTGGATGTTTTTTTTGATGCAGACTCATGACGACAGAGAGATTCTTGCGGGTGGATGAGGCCACCTCCCGTTACTGCGGTGAGGCTCGTTCAAAGCTTCTCGACTTCGATCTCCGATGGCCTGCTCCGCTCATTTTGAGCATCAATATACTTTTACGGCACGCATAAATCGCATGTTACCGGTGAAAGAGCGTAAAAAGGAAAGCGATTGAAGATTTGCCGGAAAAAATCGTTCTTTTCAGAAGATTTCGACCTCAATTTTCATCACGCAAATCACACGCACTTGATCGCGCCCGAACGATTCCGTAAAATCCGCGAGCTTCTCGAAAAGCGCCAGACCGACCTGACGCTCGTCATGGACAATGTCAACAAGTCGCACAACCTCGCGGCCATCATCCGCAGTTGCGACGCGGTCGGCATTCACCAGGTGCATGCCATTTCGTACCGCTCCTCGATCAGGACCAAACAGCACACCGCGGCGGGGGCGAGCCGCTGGGTCAAGCTCCGCCTCAGCGAATCGATCACGCCCGTCGGCGAGCAGCTCCGTGAAGCGGGCGCACAGATTCTCGTGGCGCACTACTGCCCGGATGCGGTCGATTTCCGCTCCATCGACTACACCCGCCCGACGGCCATCGTGATGGGCGAGGAGCTGAAAGGGCCGTCGCAAGCAGCGCTCGACCTGGCCGACAACTTCATCTATATCCCGATGATGGGCATGGTCGAATCGCTGAACGTCTCGGTTGCCGCGGCGCTCATCCTTTTCGAAGCGCAACGCCAGCGTCAGACAGCCGGTTTGTACAGTACGCGCCACTTCAGCGACGACGACTTCGAGCGCCTGCTCTTCGAGTACACCTACCCGCGCCTGTCCGCCGTGCTGCGCCAGGAGCGCAAACCCTACCCGAAGCTCGACGAAAACGGCGCCTTCAACGCCAGCCATGCAATCGAAGAAGCAAGCCAGCCTCCCGAAAAATCGTCCTAAACTCTTTTCCTATAAGTCCTATAAGTCCTATAAGACCTATTGCACAGACTCTATAGAAAGCGACAAGCCAATCAAATACTACAAAACCGTGAAAAGAGGCGGCACCAGCATCATCCTCAGAAACAGCCGGAACGAAGTGCTGCTCTTCCTGCGGGACGACAAACCGGAGATTCCCTACCCGAATATGTGGGATGTGCCCGGCGGGCATGTGGAGGCGGGTGAAACTCCTGAAGAGACCATTGTGCGCGAGATGCTGGAGGAGATCGAAACCGACGTTTCCGCCTGCCAACGTTCTTCGGTTTATGACTTCCCCGACCGGATTGAATATATCTTTCTAATGGATTTCGAAGCCGCCGCCGAAACCATCCCGCTGCACGAAGGCCAGCGGTTGCGCTGGTTTGCGGAGGCGGAGATTCCCTGGGACAACCTCGCCTACGGCTTCGACATCGTGCTCGCGGATTATTTCGCAGGACGCGAGCGATGGGATAACGAAAAGTGATCGAACTATCGAATCACAGCCTCGCGCCGCCGGAGATTTCGAGGAGCTGGCCGGTGATGAA
>JAAXWU010000071.1 GCA_013334855.1 Chlorobaculum sp.
GGGGTGACTTCACCCAGAAGAAGATTTATCTCGACAACCCGTGCGACATGGCGGTCATCTGGCGCAAGCAGAACGCCAAGATGATCCATGTGGTCGATCTCGACGCCGCGCTCACCGGCGAGACGGTGAACTTCGAGAAGATTCGCGAGATTGTCAACGTGCTCGACATTCCGATCCAGGTCGGCGGTGGCATCCGCTCCGTCGAGGCGGTCGAGAAATACCTTCAGATGGGCGTCAGCCGCGTTGTCATTGGCTCGGCGGCCGTCACCAATCCCGGCCTCATCGCGGAATTGCTGAAGAAATATCGTCCCTCGCAGATCGTCGTCGGCATCGACGCCGAGCACGGCGTACCCAAAATCAAGGGGTGGACCGAGAGCAGCGACATGCAGGATTACGAGCTTGCCGCCGAAATGAAAAAGCTCGGCGTCGAGCGCATCATCTACACAGACATCACCCGCGACGGCATGTTGCAGGGCGTCGGCTACGAGAGCACCAAACGCTTCGCCGAGAAGGCGGGCATGAAGGTGACGGCGTCGGGCGGCGTGACCACCTCCGAGGATCTGCACAAGCTCCGCTCGCTCGAAAAGTACGGCGTCGATTCGGTCATCATCGGCAAGGCGCTCTACGAGTGCAACTTCCCGTGCCAGGAGATGTGGTACGCCTACGAGGGTGGACTTGGCATCGACGGCGAATTCTCCACGGCCCGCAAAAAGGAGTGCTGCTCCTGAAGCAGCGCCTCGTTGCGTGCGCAACCATCGTCAACCGCCGTGCAGGAACAGGACCGACAGCTCCTCGCCACCATCGAAGCGCTGATCTTCGCCTCCGAGGAGCCGGTCAACCTTCAGACGCTCTGCCAGATCACCGGCCAGAACTTCAAGCCGCACGATCTCGACGCGATGGTCGAAGCGCTCAATCGCGAATACGAGGAGACCGGCAGAACCTTCCGCATTCACGCCATCGCTGGCGGCTACCGCTTTCTGACCGTGCCGGAGTTTGGCGATCTGGTCCGAAAGCTGCTCGCGCCGGTCATCCAGCGCCGACTCTCCCAGTCGATGCTCGAAGTGCTCTCCGTCGTGGCCTGGCACCAGCCGGTCACCAAGGGCGATATTCTGCAAATCAGGGGGGTGAGTCCCGACTACTCCATCGACCGCCTGCTCGAACGCGGCCTCATCGAGGTGCGTGGCAGGGCGGATTCGCCCGGCAGGCCGTTGCAGTACGGCACGAGCGCCGCTTTTCTCGATCTGTTCCATCTGCAAAGCCTGAAGCATCTTCCCAAGTTGCGTGAAATCAAGGAGATACTACAGGAGCACGAGGAGCAGCAATATTTGGCCGAAGGCGCGGTGCCGGTGGCCGACGACGAAGATGTAACCCCACGAACGGAGATTGAATGAAAAAGCAGGCGCAGGAAGAGAAGGTCAGGATCAACAAATTTCTCGCCATGTGCGGAGTCGCGTCGCGCCGGGCCGCCGACCAGATGGTGCTCGAAGGGCGCGTGACCGTGAACGGCCAGCTCGTCGTCGAGCCGGGTTCGAGGGTCGATCCTCGCCACGACGAGGTGATCGTCGACGGGAAGCGCATGGCGCAGCCAGAGCACAAGAAGGTGTACATCCTGTTCAACAAGCCGAGGAACGTCATCACCACGAGCCACGACGAGCGCGACCGCCAGCAGATTCTCGACTTTATCGATGTCCCCGAGCGCGTCTTTCCGGTTGGCCGACTCGACCGCAAAACCACCGGCCTGCTGCTTCTGACCAACGACGGTACGCTGGCGCATCTGTTGATGCACCCGTCGTCTCAGGTGCAGAAGGAGTACCTTGCCGCGCTCGACGAGAAGTTCCCGCCCGCGATGCTCCAGAAGCTGACCTGCGGCATGAGGCTCAAGGATACCGGCGAGAAGGTCAGCCCCTGCCGGGCAAAAATTCTCGACGACGGCATGAGCGTGCTCGTCGGCATCCACGAGGGCAAGAACCACCAGGTGCGGCGCATGTTCAGCACCCTCGGCTTCGAGGTCAAGCGGCTCGACCGCGTGGCCTACGCGGGCCTCACGCCGGGCGAGTTGCGGCGCGGCGAGTGGCGCTTTCTCTCCCGCAACGAGGTCGAAAAACTCTATCGTTTGTGTGGCGGTCAGCAATAACTATATTTGACAAGCCCCGTTCGACGTGACGGGCAATTCGCCTTTTTCTCCCCAACCTTCATCGACCCCTTGCGATGAAACCGACATACACCACCCGGCTGCGCCGCATGACGGCGCTGGCCCTGCTTTTGGCGTCCGTGGCTTCGCCAGCTCCGGCGCTGGCTGCCGACTCATTCGAGGAGCTGCTTGACCGCTCCGAGTCCGAAGGCAATGCCGAAACGCTCTTCAGCGATCTCGAAGCGTTGCGGCGGAACAAAATTCCCGTCAATCTCGCCACCGAGGAGCAACTGCTCGAACTGCCGCTGCTCTCCGCCGCCGATGCCGCGAGAATCATCGACTGGCGGCGGATGCGCGGGCCGATTAGCTCCGCAGCCGGGCTTGAAGCCGTGATCGGCGCGGACGCCGCCCGCCGTCTCGCGCCCTATCTCTCCTACGAGATGCCCCCACCCGAAGCAGAGAAGAAAAAGGAGTCGCCTGGAAAAGTCCGGGGGAGCCTCATTGGCAGAGCATTCTGGGAGAGTCCGCCGAGAGCCGGAATCGAGAGCGGCAAGTATGCCGGAGAGAACCTGCGCATCTACAGCCGCGTGCAGGCAGTCACGCCGCACTATGGCGTCCATCTGCTTCAGGAGAGCGATATTGGCGAGCCGCAATTCGACGATTTTCTCTCGTTCAACGTTCATGCCGAAAAAATCGGTATGCTGAGCCGTGCGGTGGTCGGAGATTACCGGCTCAGCTTCGGTCAGGGGCTGGTGTTCGGTCAGGGGCGCTATTTTTCGAAAGGCTCGGACGCCATCGACGGCGTGCTGCTCTTCGCTCCGGCGCTCCGTCCCTACACCTCGGCGGGCGAGAACTACTTCCTGCAAGGCGCAGCGGTGACGCTCTCGCCGGAGCCATTCGAGGTGACGGCTTTTACGTCGAGCAACAAACTCGATGCAAGCATAGATGCCGGAATGGTTACGAGTATCTCGACCTCCGGCTATCATCGCACGGTGAGTGAAATCGCCAAAAAGGACACGCTCACCGAACGGGTCAACGGCGTGAATCTCCGCTACCACTACCGCACGGGAGAGCTGAACGCTGGCATTGGCGCGACATTGGCTGAGTACCGGTACGATCTGCCGCTCAAATCGCTTGACGGCCAGCGCGGCGGCCAGCTCGGATCGCTCGAAGCGAGCGCCGTGTACCATCATGCGCAGGTGTTCGGCGAGGCCGCGTTCGACCGCAATGCTGACGCGCTGTCATGGATTTGCGGCGTGCAGGCCGATCTTGCCCGGGGCGTCACCGGCGTGGCCTCGATGCGCGAGTACGCCGTCGGCTACTATTCGCCCTTCGCCGGAGCCTTCGCCGAACGGGGTGACGGCTCGAACGAGGAGGGATTCTATCTCGGCCTGAAGGCGAGGGCGCTCAGCAACCTGAACCTCGCCGCCTCATATGACATTTTCAGGTTTCCCGAACTCGATCCGAAGTACTACGCCCTGCCCTCCTCCGGCCACGACGCACGACTCTACGTCACCTGGAAGCAGAACCGCTGGATAATTTGGGACGGCATGTACCAGCACAAGGAGAAGGAGGATACCAAAAAGCAGCTCGATGCCGACACCGTTTTCCAGTACTACATGCCGGTGCCGAAAACAACCAACCGCGTACAGCTCGGCCTGACGACGCTCTGCTCATCGAATATCACGCTGAAGTCACGAGCCGCCTTCAAGAGCATCCGCAGCCAGTTCACTACCGGGATGGAGAGCGAGGAGGGATGGCTCCTCTACCAGCAGCTCAACTGGAAAAGCGGCCCCATTACCATGAAAACCCGCCTCGCCCGCTTCGACACCGACAGTTACGAGGCCGGGCTGTATGCCTACCAAGACGACCTCCCGCTGGTCTTCACGCTCAACAACTACTACGGCAGAGGCAAAGCGTGGTTCATCATGCTCGACGTCGCACCGGCGCACGATTTCAGCCTGACCGCCAAATACGAAATCACCTGGTACAACGACCGCGACGCTTATGGCAGCGGCAACGACCTGCGCGACACCTCCTCGCCAGCATCATTCAACGTGGGGTGCATGTGGAGGTTCTGAGGCGGTGTAATGGTGGTGTTTTGTGTTGAATCGCTGAAAAATCGATGGTATAATAATGAGGATGAAATGCGAGAAATTGCAAGGTTTTATGGGTTACTATTGAGATAAGTGATGAAATATCTGAAAGTTAAGTCAGTATCAGCAATCGACGACAATCCCTTGTTGGTGGAGTTCGACAATGCTGAAAAGAAAAAATACGATATTACTTCATTGTTGAGTATCGACATGTTTTCGCCTTTAAAGGATGTTGCCTTGTTTGGCTCTTCGTTAAATTTAATGGTAACACTCGTAAGCAATTACCTCAACCGGTAATGGCCATGTTGAACTTTCCACAGTAAAACAGAATCCTTGTCCGGTAGCTTGAAAAGCTGTGGAATCCTCGTGCTGCTGCTTTATACAACTGGATTTTGCTGTTCAGACCTTCGGAGACCGCGTTGGTGATCTCGTGCTTGAAATAGTTCAGAATGTTGTCGAAATGGCGTTTCAACAGCTCCTTGATTTTGATCATGGGTTTCAACTTTAACTGCTCGACCCGTTCAGACCAATAGTCGAAAAAGAAACTGGCGCTGTCTCGGCAACCCAGTCTCCAGAATTCTCGGAACAGGATCTTTATCGCCCAGGCTCTTGCGGTTTTCAACTCACAGGCCATCAATTGATCCAGCTGCTCCCTCTGGCTTTCATTCATATTCTCCGGATTGCGTAGCCAAATGAATTTCGATCCAATCAGTCTCCTGTCCCCTGCATGATGAAGCTGACGGGACTCCTGACGACGAACGGTATCAACCGCCTCATTCAGGTACTTGCTGATAGGGAAACGGTCATGGACAATGTCGGCCTGTGGCAAATGCTTTTTGGCAGCAATGGCGAAGGGTTTTCACATATCCATCGAGATCGATTTGACCGCTTGGCGTTGAGACTCTGAAGTGGACCCCAGCCATCAGACAAAATCGGGTCAAGTTTAAGCTGGTAACTCGCTGTTGTTCATGCAGCTGATTGATGCTGCGCTGTAACCTCTGACGACCCATCAGAGGATTTCTTTTGAGAGAACTTGTCGACGATGCATGCACCACCACCCGTCGCGCTTTCATACACCTCATCCGGAGTTTTGTACCCCAGCGACTGATGTGGCCGCTCCGTGTTGTACAGGTGGAAGTACTCCGCCACCCCCTGCTTCAATGCAACCACGGTCCCGTAGCCTTTCAGGTAGAGGTCTTCGTGCTTGACGCTCCTCCAGAGCCGTTCGACGAAGATGTTGTCCAGCGCCCTGCCGCGCCCATCCATACTGATGCGAAGCGAAGGGTGCTTCTGGAGCGCCCCGATAAATACGTCACTCGTGAACTGCGCACCCTGATCGCTGTTGAAGATTTCCGGTACGCCATACTTTCGGAGCGCCTCCTCAAGACATTCCACGCAAAAACTGCTTTCCATCGAGTTCGACAGCCGCCACGCCAGAGCCTTCCGCGAATACCAGTCGATGATTGCCGTCAGGTACATGAATCCGCCGGGAAGTCGGCAATAGGTGATATCCGTTGACCAGACCTGATTCGGCTTGGTTACGCTAACTCCGCGCAGCAGATACGGATAGACCTTGTGCTCCGGATGCGGCTTGCTGGTGTTGGGCCCGGGAGCCATACCAGCAAGCCCCAACTGCCGCATCAAACGCTGCACCCGTTTCCGGTTGACATGATACCCTTTTTTTATCAGAATCTGCCGCATCCGCCGACTGCCGTAAAATGGATGAAGCGTGTACTCCTCATCGATCAGGCGCATCAGCAACTGGTCTTCATCATTGGGCGCGAGCTGTTTCGGCTTCCTGTAATGACTCGTGCGATGGACGTCGATCAGTTGGCATTGCATCGCGACCGGCAACTGATCCTCGCCGCTGATCCAGCGTTTACGCAGCTTCACAGGTAGGGCCCGACTTTTTTTTAAGCCAATCCAACTGGACCTTGAGCCGACCGATCTCGGTGTAAAGCTTTTCAGGATCCGATGACGGATCGACTGGTTTCGGCCCTCGCTTGGTATCGAAGATTCCGGTAGCGTTCTCGAGTAGTTCCCGTTTCCAAAGGCCGACCTGCGACGGGTGCACACCGAACTCGCTACCGATTTCGCTCAACGTTTTGTCGCTCCGGATTGCCTCCAGCGCCACCTTGGCCTTGAACTGTGCCGTGAACTTGTTGCGTTTCTTCTCGCTCATAACTTGACCCTGTTTTCGGGCAAGTTACCACCTTAAACCACTGTCCGAAAATCGGGGACCACTATAGCCTACGCCTGCAAAGAGATCGAATACCCGCCTGCTCAACCCGTCCTGTGATAAGGGATGCGAGTTGATTTTTATTTTTTCTGCGAACATAACCAACCCCGGTTCCTTAAGCGTCAGGCAATTTATTTTGTTTTTGAATAATGAGTTATCATCAATTCGCAACCGATAGGAATCAACAGTTATTTATATGAAATGATAATATCCAGTCATTGATTATATAAATAATGTATGAATGTCAGAATACATATAATCTGATTTTTATATCTGCTTATCTGTCAGTCATTTAACATTTTTGCCCGAATTTTTAAGGAAAGGACGTTTTGTAAAAATGAAAATATTTATTAAATAGCAGCCATAGTAGTACCAAAAGCAAAATCATTTGCTTCCCGGTTACGCCCCCAGATGCAGAGGCGCTTTATTCTTACCTTCTTGCGCCTGCTTTCTCCATCTCTCGTGCGAAACCATTGTAGTGCAGTTGTACCAGAAATTGCTCTCAAAGGTTGTTCGAGCAGCAGATCAGAGTTTTAATCCGTAGTATTTTTCGAGAAATAATTACACTTGCCGCGTGTGCGTGGCTTGTTGTTCAATACGTTGCAGGCGAATTACGGCATTGCGTAGCTCTATCAATTACTGGTTTTGAAAGTTTTTTGTCGTCAAGTTGTTCGCATGTTCACTTTTTTATAAATAAAACAAGGAGATATAGTCATGACAACACTATCAACATCCAATCGAGGATTGCGTAAGACATTACGCTTTGGTTTTCTTGCGTTGCTGCTCTCAGTTGCGCCAACAGTTCAGGCTAATGCTGCAATCGTTTCAATCACGGATCAGAACCCCCTTGACTTTAACTCTATATCAAGTTCTCTTTATGATGATGGGACCAAAACGTTGACAGTCAATGAGGACTACAATGAGACACATACTATCCCCTATACGTCTCATGATGGCAGAGCGGTTGTCAATAGCGCAAACCAGTTCTTTGACAAGGTAGTCAACTATACCGGTGCCGTGTCTGGTGATACATCCACCCTTCAGTTTAATGTGACCAATACCACACCTTGGAAGTGGTCAGATTACCATATTGAATTGTGGAACAGCGATTTTACCACAAGGTATACAACGATTTCCTTGTCAGACTATTCCACCAATCAATTTGGAAATAAGGATTATACGAACGGTGTTGTGTCGTTTTGGGATAACCCACCAGTTTCTCACGATCCCTTGGAAACAGGCACCTATTCTATTTCGACTGATCTGTACGCTATAAACGGCACTGCTAACGGTACTTTGGGTATTCGTCAGGTTGCAACAGTTCCCGAACCCGGCACGGTTATGCTCTTGGGTATTGGCGCTCTTGGTATGTTCGGTGTAAAAAATGCAAAACGTCGCGAAGCTGAAGTAGCGTAATGCTCGTTTTTATCGCCTCACATTACGGATGGTTCGGAAATCTTCGAGTCCTTCCGTGATGCGAGGCGACACTGTTTTTTACTTTTTCACAAAGTAAAAAAGCCAAAAGGATCGAGAAACTCATCGATCCTTTTGGCTTTAATGAATCCCATCTGCCAAACCGCACAGCCGGGATTCTGTCACTCCCTCCCTTCAGTGATCACTCTGCGAAATACTCTTTCAGACCTTCGTCGGTCGGCTTCATGGTTTTGTCGCCTTTGTTCCAGTTGGCCGGGCAGACTTCGCCGAACTCTTCGGTGAACTGGAGCGCATCGATCAGGCGGAGCACCTCGTCGATATTCCTGCCGAGGCCGAGATCGTTCACAACCTGATGCTTCACCACGCCTTCGCGGTCGATCAGGAACAGTCCCCTGAGCGCCACGCTGCCGTCGGGAGTCAGCACGTCGTAATCTTTGGCAATCGTCTTGTTGATGTCAGAGATGAGCGGATAGGTCACGCCCTGTATGCCGCCCTTGCTGCGCGGGGTGTTGAGCCAGGCGAAGTGCGAGAATTTGGAGTCTACCGAGCAGCCGAGCACCTCGACGTTGCGCTTTTTGAACTCCTCCATCTTCTCCTGGAAGGCGTGCAGTTCCGTCGGGCAGACGAAGGTGAAATCGAGCGGGTAGAAGAACAGCACCACATATTTGCCGCGATACGCCGAAAGCTGGCAGGAATCGACGAAGGTCGAGCCGTTGACGACGGCGGCGGCATTGAAATCGGGGGCTGGACGCCCTACAAGTACACCCATGATTGTATCTCCTGAAGTTGTGATTGTGTTTTGATGATCTTAAATCAGACTTATTTAGTCCAATATAAAAAACCGAACGGAAGTAGCAAACAGGAAGCTGAACTATTTTTCATCACTTCGCCGTTTCACCGGGGAGGGCGCTCCCGGATAAGGATTCTGCCGCATTATTCTTACTTTTCAGCATAATCGGAACTTATCAGTTACAACCATGCGGAACTTCTTTGAATTCGACAGGCTCGGCGCGAGTTACCGGCAGGAGTTTCTGGCGGGACTGACCACCTTTTTCACGCTGTCGTATATCATCGTGGTCAATCCGGCCATCCTCGAAGCTGCCGGAATGCCTCGCGACGCTTCGATGACCGCGACGATTCTGACGGCGGTGTTCGGCTCGCTACTCATGGGATTTTACGCCAAACGCCCTTTCGCCGTTGCCCCCTACATGGGCGAGAACGCCTTTATCGCCTACACGGTGGTCAAGACGCTCGGCTACTCGTGGCAGACGGCTCTTGGCGCGATTCTGGTCAGCGGCGTACTTTTCACGCTCATCACGCTCACTGGTACTCGCAAGTGGCTGGCCGAAGCGATTCCGATGACCCTCAAGCACAGCTTCGCGGTGGGCATCGGGCTGTTCCTCGCTTTTCTCGGCCTCAGCGACATGGGCGTCGTCGCCCTCGGCGTACCCGGCGCTCCGGTCAAGCTCGGCGATCTGACGGCCACACCGGCGCTCTGCGGCCTCGGCGGCCTCGCGCTCACCGGCGGACTGCTGGTGCGCAAGGTCAAAGGAGCGCTCTTCATCGGCATCGCGCTGACCACCGTCGCCATGTTCGCGCTCGGGCTTATCCCGCCGCCCGCCCGGATTTTCAGCCTGCCGCCCTCGCTCGAACCGCTCTTCCTGAAGCTCGACGTCGCGGGTGCGCTCACCTGGGGCTTCGTCGGCGTCATCCTGAGCGTGCTCGTGCTCGATTTCGCCGACACGATGGGCACGCTCATCGGCCTCTCCGCTCGCGCCGGGCTGCTCGACGAGAACGGCAACCTGCCGGAGATCGAGAAGCCGATGCTGGTCGATGCGCTCTCGACCACCGTGGCCGCGCTCTTTGGCACCACCACCGCCGGGGTGTTCATCGAGTCGGCCTCCGGCATCGAGCAGGGGGGCAAGACCGGCTTCACGGCGCTCGTGGTGGCAGGGCTGTTCCTCGCCGCGCTCTTCTTCGCGCCGATCCTGACCATCGTGCCGCCGCAAGCGTACGGGCCGGTGCTCGTGCTGGTGGGCATGTTCATGATCGAGTCGGCGGGCCACTTCGATTTCAGCGATTACACCGAGCTGTTGCCCGCATTCCTGACCATCGTCATGATGCTCTTTACCTTCAACATCGGCGTTGGCATCACGATGGGCTTCATCAGTTGGGTCGTCATCAAACTGCTGGCCGGACGCTTCCGCGAGATCAACGCAGGCATGACGGCGCTCGCGCTCCTCTCCGCAACCTTCTATATTTTCTATCCTTATCATTGAAGATTACCGATGCTCAAGTCAAAGCTCAGAATCGTACAGGCCGACTGCACCTTGGCCAATTTCGACGAGAATCTCGAACGGCACATCCGCTCGATCGAAGCGGCGATCCGTGACGGCGCGGACGGCATCGCATTCCCGGAGCTTTCGCTGACCGGCTACAATGTGCAGGACGCCGCGCAGGATATGGCGATGCACATCGACGACCGGCGGCTCGATCCGCTCCGGGAGTTGAGCCGCGACATCTGCATCTTCTGCGGTGGAATCGAATTGAGCGACGATTACGGCGTCTATAACGCAGCATTTATGTTCGAGGACGGCGTGGGAAGGAGCGTGCACCGTAAAATCTATCTGCCGACCTACGGCATGTTCGAGGAGCTGCGCTACTTCTCGGCGGGACGGCAGATCGAAACTGTGACCTCGCGTCGCATCGGCAAGGTGGGCATCGCCATCTGCGAGGATTTCTGGCACATGTCGGTGCCCTACCTCTTGGCCCATCAGGGGGCGAAGCTGCTGCTGGTGATGATGTCGAGTCCGCTGCGCCTCTCGCCCGGGGCGGGCGTTCCCTCCATCGTGACGCAGTGGCAGACCATCGCCGCAACCACGGCATTTCTCTTCAGTTGCTACGTCGCCTGCGTCAACCGCGTGGGCAACGAGGACAGCTTCACCTACTGGGGCAACTCGGCCGTCACCGCGCCCGACGGCTCGGTCGTGGCCGCCGCGCCGATGTTCAGCGAGCACAGCTTCGATACGATGATCGACTACTCGATGGTCAAGCGGGTGCGCCTCCAGTCATCGCACTTCCTCGACGAAGACACCCGCCTCTTTGCCTCCGAGCTTGAACGGATTTCGGAAATGATGCGGCGGGGGTAAAAGCAGTGATCAATCTGATTTTTTTGTAGGGGCGGGTCTTGTGCCCGCCCTTAAGCGATTCACTCCATCCTGAAACCCGCCGGGGTCATGTTGACGCGGAAGCGCCCGCTCATCGCTTCGGCGGCTTTGACGGCGGCGTCACGCTCTTCGTAGAGGGCATAGACCGCCGAGCCGCTGCCGGAGAGGGAGACGAAGAGCGAGCCGGACGCCGCCAGCTCGTCGCGCACCTCGCGCACCACCGGATAGTGCTCGAACACCACCGAGGCGAAGTCGTTCTCGAACGCGCCGAGGACAGACATGTCGTGCTCGTCGCAGAGACGGCGGACGAGGGTTTTCAAATCGGGCACGGGGCGCTCGAACTGGCGATGGAAATTCTTGTAAGCCCAGGCAGTAGGAACCTGCACCTCCGGGAAGACCGTCACGACGTGCCACGGCAGCGCGAGATCAAGGTCTTCCAGCTCTTCGCCGATGCCTGCGGCGTAGGCAACTCCTTTCATTTCGAGGAAATACGGCACGTCCGCGCCGAGTTTGACGGCGAGCTTGTGAAGCTCGGCGGAGGGAACGTCGATCTGCCAGAGCTTGCAGAGCGCGTTGAGCGTCGCCGCCGCGTCGCTGCTGCCGCCGCCAAGACCCGCGCCGAACGGCACCCGCTTGACCAGCTTCATCGCCACCCCCATGTTCACGCCCGTGTGCTCCCGCAACGCCTTGGCGGCGCGGATGCAGAGGTTCGAGTCATCCACCGGAAGATCGAGATTGGTGCACTGCATCGAAATGGCGTCCGACTCGGTGAATTCGAGCGTATCGAACCAGTCGATGGGGGCGAAGAGGGTTTCGAGGGTGTGATAACCGTCATCCCGGCGGCTGGTGATGAGCAGGCCAAGATTGATTTTGGCGCAGGCTTTGACCGAAAAGTGCTTCATGGAAAGCGATTGATTTTATCGTAAAATATTTCTCATATTCATTCAAAACCCGCCGGACGGTTTGCGCGGCGAGGGTGAATCCATGCAACGAACCTCTTACTGAACCAGACCAGCGATGCGTAAGCTCCCGATCATTCTTGTATTAACCATAAGCGGCATGTGCTTGCAATACCGGCAACCGGCGGCTTTGGCGGCTCCACTCTCATATGCTTCCGAGATCGCGCAAGACGTGAGGGAAGATAAGGTTTATTTGCTGGAAAAAATCCGCCCGCAGATCACAAATCCCTCTGAAAAGCTTCTCGTCGAGGCGCTCTTGACCGAAGATGGCCCCAAGGCGGCGCGGCTTTACCGGAAGCAGCTTGCGGAGTATCCCGACCCGCAACTCGATCCGATAAGCCGTTCCCGGCTTGCGGCTTACGAAGAGGCGGCAGCCACGATGCCCGGTCTGCCGGTCATGCAGGCAAAAGCTTCAGCCACATCGAAGATTCCGCTCGATCCAACGGCCCCGCTGCTGCAACCACCTTCGACAGCAAGCAGACCTGATTCTTCGATCAAACGGTTGCCTCCACCGCTGGTCAGGACGCCGCCCGCCAAAAAAGCGGATACCGCCAGCGCGGCACTGCCCGCCTCGCGTCCGCAAAAGCCTTTAGCGCCCGCAAGCGGAGCCTTCACGCTTCAGTTCGGCAGCTTCGACAGCATCACCAACGCCGACCAGATGGCCGCCCAGCTCTCCTCCAGCGCCCCGGCGCGAGTGCAGCAGATCAACGGCGTCTACAAGGTGCGGTTGAAACGCAGTTTCGCGTCGCAGCAGGAGGCGACATCGTTCGCCCGTTCGCTTCCGATAGAGTCCATCGTGGTGCCGCAGAAGCCATGAGCATCCTTCTCATTATTGC
>JAAXWU010000191.1 GCA_013334855.1 Chlorobaculum sp.
CTTTCGGAAAGCTCGTGCGTGCGCTGCCATACCGATCACAAAGGACGGCAGCCGAAATACACGCTGAAAACCTTCAGGCACGACTCGCTTCCCGCCGGGCTGAAGAACGATTGCATCGCCTGCCACAACGACCGGAAACCGGCGGATACACTGCACCGCACGGTCAGCACCGCCTGCGCCACCTGCCACAGCACCGACAACTGGAAAAGCGCCGTGTTCGACCACAGCTTACTTGCCAAATCGTCGCAGGAGTGCGTCTCCTGCCACAAGAAGGATAGGCCAACGGACGCCTTGCATCGCCAGATAACCATCGTCGGCTGTTCAACCTGCCACGGCACTTCGCGCTGGAAACCGGCCACCTTCAACCACGAGCGTTCGTTATCCGCCACGCAGAAAAACAACTGCCTTGCCTGCCACGCCGACAAGAAGCAGAACGACTCGCTGCACCGGAGTGCCGGAACCGCCTGCGCAACCTGTCACCGGACGGACAACTGGAAGCACGCGACTTTCGATCACAGCCGCTCGCTTTCCGCCGCAGTGAAAAACAACTGCCTTGCCTGTCATGTAAACAAGAAGCAGAACGACGAGTTGCACCGGAGTGCCGGAAGCGCCTGCGCGACCTGTCACCGGACGGACAACTGGAAAAATGCGTCATTCGACCATTCCGTGCTTGCCGTAAAAGGGCGCGCCTGTACCACCTGCCACAAGAAGGATACGCCAGGTGACAACCTGCATCGCCAGGTTGCGAGCGCATGTTCGAGCTGCCACGGCACCACGCGCTGGAAACCGGCCACCTTCGACCACAGCCGCTACTTCAGGCTGGATCGCGATCACCAGGCGAGTTGCGCGACCTGCCACACCGTGCCGGGCAATTACAAGTCGTACACCTGCATGAACTGCCACGAGCATTCACCGTCGAGAATCGCCAGCGAGCATCTCGAAGAGGGCATCCGCAACTACAACAACTGCATCAAATGTCACCGCAGCGCCTCGGAACACGGCGATGGCGGCCAACGCCGCCGGTATCGAGGCTGGGGCGAGGAGGATTGAGGAGTTTATGTGGGAGTTGGAGAAGCAGTCCCGCTTTTCAATCCTATACGTCCTCTATGACTTATTTGACCTGTTCTTTTCTACTCAAGGAACTGAACGCCACAGCATCCAGTTTATAGTTAAGTGCTTCTGAGAGCTTCAAATAACTACTCAATTTGTATCCATCATGGCAACCATCACGCTCAAGGGAAATTGCATTCAAACGGTCGGCGAGCTTCCGGCAGTTGGCAGTCAGCTTCCGGCGTTCTGCCTCGTCAAAAGCGATCTTTCGGAGGTTTCGCCTGCCGATTTTGCTGGCAAAAAGCTGGTGCTGAACATCTTTCCGAGCCTCGATACGGGCGTTTGCGCGGCCTCCGTCCGTCGCTTCAACAAGGAGGCTGGCGAGCGGGGCGACACCGCCGTGCTCTGCATCTCCGCCGATCTGCCCTTCGCCCACTCGCGCTTCTGCACCGCCGAGGGTCTCGATAATGTAGTCTCCCTGTCGGTATTCCGCTCGCCGGAGTTCGGCAGCGACTACGGCCTGGTCATCACCGATGGCCCGCTGAAAGGGTTGCTCTCGCGTGCGGTGATCGTCGCCGACGCTTCCGGCAAGGTGCTCTATGCCGAGCAGGTGCCTGAGATCGTCCAGGAGCCGGACTACGACGCGGCGCTCGCGGCGCTCGCCTGATCCTCTTCGACATTCCCCTTCACCGGAGCCACGTCGTCAGCAAGCGGCGTGGCTTCCGTTTTTTTTCTCCGAATTTTCATTTCAGCAACAGAATAGTGCCGATCCCCTTGTCGGTATTACCTCATTATTTCGTATCTTTTTCACGAATTATTTCTGTTCGCCCTTTGGCGCACTCATTTTCATAACGCAAATCCTGACCATTCATGGCATCCAACCCTTCTCCCGCAGCTTCGCCGGTCGAACGCAGCCTCGCCGAAATCAGGCTCGCCGATTTGACCGCCGACAAGAGCTATTTCCCCTCCCCGGCTACCTGGGAGGATGAAGTACTCTATTTTCTCATGCTCGACCGTTTTTCGGACGGCAAGGAGCACGGCGGCTTCAACGATCTCGACGGCAAGCCGCTCCCGGCGGACAAGGCTCGCACGACGCCGCTCTTCCGCATCGAAGCTGACGCCAACAACGCCGAGTGGCGGAAGTGGTTCGAGGCTGGTCGGGGGTGGTGCGGCGGCACCATCGCGGGTATGCGCGACAAGCTCGGCTACCTCAAGCGGCTCGGCGTGACGGCGATCTGGGTCAGCCCGGTGTTCCGGCAGGTGACGGGCAGCGACTGCTACCACGGCTACGGCATCCAGAACTTCCTCGATGTCGATCCCCGCTTCGGCACACGCGAGGAGCTGCGCGAGTTCGTGGCCGAAGCGCACGAGAGCGGCATCCGGGTGATTCTCGACATCATTCTCAATCACGCCGGTGACGTATTTTCTTATCAAGGCAATCAGCAGTATTTTTACCACGAGGGGTGGCAGTGGCCGGTCAAGGGGTACCGGATGAGGCAGGGCGATGCTGGCACCATTCCGTTCGACGCGAGCGGGGAGTATCCCGGAATCTGGCCCGACGGGGCGATCTGGCCGGTGGAGTTCCAGAGCGCGGCGACCTGGACGCTGAAGGGTGAAATCCGCAACTGGGACGGATTTCCAGAGTATCTCGAAGGGGATTTCTGCTCGCTCAAAGACATCGATCACGGCTTCGGGCTGAACGATCCTTCCCGGAGCTGGGACCTCGAACGGCGCATCAGCATGTTCCGCCCCTCGGCGGCGCTCGATCACCTCGTGAAGGTCTATCGCTTCTGGATGGCGTATGCGGACATCGACGGCTTCCGGCTCGACACGGTCAAGCACATGGAGCCGGGGGCGGTGCGCTACTTCGCCTCGGCGATCCACGAGTTCGCCCAGACGCTCGGCAAGGAGAACTTCACGATCATCGGCGAAATCACCGGCGGGCGCTCCTACGCCATGCAGATTCTCGACGTGACCGGCCTCGACGCGGCGCTCGGCATTGGCGATCTGCCCGACAAGCTCGAATTCCTCGCCAAGGGGTGGCGCAGCCCCGGCAACCCGGAGACCGGCGAGCAGGAGGGGTACTTCGACCTCTTCCGCAACAGTCTGCTCGACGGCAAGAACAGCCAGCAGTGGTACTCGAAGCACATCGTCACCATGATCGACGACCACGACCAGGTGGGCGAGCAGCGCAAATACCG
>JAAXWU010000192.1 GCA_013334855.1 Chlorobaculum sp.
TAAATTTCTCGATTTTCATAACAGCGTCGAGTATATCTTCAAGATAATCGACAAATTCACGCTTAATACTCATAATTCAACCCGTTCTTTTCGAATATATTCTCCTATTCGAGGTTTAAGAGCCGACTCCATCACCAGATCAACTTTGACGCCAAGCAAATCTGACAAATAATTCTCTAATGCTACGAACTTAAACAAAGACGGCGTTGATTGAAACGTCACCAGCAAATCAAGATCGCTTGCCGGAGTCTGCTCATTACGAACATATGAGCCAAACATACTGAGAGTATTTATATAATACTCTTCCTTAAGCCTTGAAAGGCAAGCCTTTAGAGTCTTCTGTATTTCATCTGAATTCTTCATAGCAACTTATCATTTTTGAATTCTTTTCTGATTTAATCATAATTTCAGTTTCAGCGTTTAACGTCGAATCGCTGCCGCAGAGCACCTGCCGTAACAAAAAATATGTCATCTGTAAGCAAAGTCAGGCATCTGTCACTATGGTCATAATTCCTCATCCTTTTTCTTTATTTCTATCAAATAAGGCTCTATAACGCTATGAATAGTTTGCCCAAAAGCATTGTGAATATGCTCTATGTTTTCTTCGAATGATGGTAACTCAAAGCACTTCGGTATGATAATTCTGAATGGCTCTATGGACTTATATTTCCTGATACACTTTTCTGTTATTCTACGTCCGACCTTGTATTCATAACCAGCAGAAAGTATTTCGTCCCTGATTTTCCCTATCAGAAAACCGTCGCTTATGAATCTTGAAATAATATTTTTTTTAATATCGTTCAGATTTTGATCAACCTCGGCTATTGGAGACTCTACATGGAAACGAACTTCATTAGGTTTACTCTCTTGAATTTCCCAATGAATAGTAAAAAAATCTCTATGATTATTATAATTTCCACCTCTTCGAGACCACTCCCATTCTTCGACTCGTCCAGATACTAATGGACCTCCTTGTGGTTTTCCGTAAATAAATTGAATCATAATTTATTTCCCCTCAATTGCACAATGAATGCCAAACATTAATATTTACGAATCCGTATAAACCTCCATCTTCACCACCTGACTATTCGATGTTCATCTCATTTTACGCTCCTGCTGCCTTAAATGGCAACGCCTATACCAAATTCATGAACCAACAGAAAAAACTGGATTGCCACGTCGCTTCGCTCCTCGCAATGACACAAACGCCTACAGGTTAATTTACTATTGACTCGACACTATTTCAAAAAATGTGCTTTAAGTGTTCGCATCCCAACCCCAAAAACCCAAAAAAGCGCCGGAGTCTCAACAACCCCGGCGCTTCTCAATTCAACAAAATCTTCGCCGTTTTAGCGGATCGATTCGAGGAATCTTTCAGCTTCGACGGCGGACATGCAGCCGGTGCCGACGGCGGTGACGGCCTGGCGGTAGGTGAAGTCCTGCACGTCGCCGCAGGCGTAAACGCCTTTGACGCTCGTTTCCGTGGAGTGGCCTTTGGTGAGGATGTAGCCGTAATCGTCCATGTCGAGCTGGCCTTTGAAAATCTTCGCGTTCGGTTCGTGACCGATGGCCATGAAAACGCCGTCGCAGGCGTGTTCGGTCAGCTCGCCAGTCTTGACGTTTTTCAGGCGGATGCCCGTCACCTTCATCTCGTCGCCGAGAATCTCGTCCACGGTCTGATTGAGCATGGTGGTGATCTTCTCGTTCTTGCTGGCCCGCAGGCTCATGATCTTCGAGGCGCGGAACTCCTCGCGGCGATGCACCAGCACCACTTCGGAGGCGAATTTGGTGAGGTAGAGCGCCTCCTCCATCGCCGTGTCTCCACCGCCAACCACGAAGACGCGGCAGTTGCGGAAAAAGAATCCGTCGCAGGTGGCGCATGCCGACACGCCCCGTCCGCGATACCTCTCTTCCGACTCGATGCCGAGCCACTTGGCGTTCGCGCCGGTGGCGATGATGAGCGTCCTGGCGACAATCTCCTGCTGGCCGTCGATGGTGAGGCAGAAGGGACTGCGCGACAGATCGGCTTCGGTGACGCTGCCATACTGGAACTCGACGCCAAAACGCGCCGCCTGCTCACGCATCCGGCCCATCAGCTCCGGTCCAGGAATCCCCTGGGGAAAACCTGGAAAATTCTCGATGTCGGTGGTGATCATGAGCTGACCACCGGGCTGGTGCCCTTCGATGACCAGAGGCTTGAGATTGGCCCTTCCTGTGTAAATAGCCGCAGTGTAACCGGCAGGGCCGGTTCCGATAATGACAACGTCCCTGATCTGTTTATCCATCGTGTGTCTCCGTGAGGAAGTATTGAAGGGTAAATACAGCTATCCCGGCGGTTACCGGGATAGTGGAAAAGAAAAATCGAAAGGTCTGTCAGCCGAGATGTTTGTCGATAGCAGCGGAGATGACACTCTTGGGCACATTGCCAACCAACTGGTCAACCACTGCGCCGTTTTTGATGATCAGCATGGTGGGAATGCTGCGAATGCCGTACTTTCCGGCGGTATTGGGATTGTCATCCACGTTGACTTTGGCGATGATCGCACGACCTTCGTATTCACCGGCAAGCGCTTCGATGGTCGGGCCAAGCATCATGCACGGACCGCACCAGGAGGCCCAGAAATCGACCAGCGAAACCTTGTCCGACTCAATGATAGAGGTCTGGAAATTAGCATCGGTAGCCTCGAAATATTTTCCGCTCATAAGTTGTCACAATAAGGGTTAACAATTGATAAGAGAAACGATGTTACTCCGTGGCAATATAAGCGATTAAAAATCAAGTTGGCAACAAATGCAAAAAATCTATCCGGTAATTTTCACATTGTCGGGGCCGAGAATCTCTTCGAGCTGGTCGAGCACCTCGTCGTCGGCCTCTATCGGCGTGTTGCGGGCAAAGACTTTCAGAGTTTCGACGCACGAGCCGAGGGTGGCGCGAAGCTCGAAATCGACCGGCGTACCGCCTTTGTGCTTCTCGAAAATCTCGCGCACCTGTTGCAGTTTGGCGAGCTGCGAGGCGTCGTCGGCATCGATGCGCAGCACCACCTTTTTGACCATCGCCGAGCGCACCTTCTTGAGCGGCGCAACCTCGCGCACCAAGAGCTTCAGGCTGCCATCCTTCGCCTCCGCCTCGACGCTGAGCATCACCGCCTCGTCGGGCTGGAGCATGTGGCGGAACTGCTCGTAGACGCTGGCGAAGACCGTGAAGTCCGCCTTGCCGGTGAAATCTTCGAG
>JAAXWU010000193.1 GCA_013334855.1 Chlorobaculum sp.
CAACAGCTTCCCGTCGGAGGACGAGAGTTACTGAAAGGCATAGCTGAAAACGTATCTGGCGGTATCAGAAGCTTTTTTTCAAGGACAGACGGCCTCATTTTCGGCTGTCATTCTGAACGTAGTGAAGAATCCAGTTTTTTTGAGGATAGTTGTAACCAGTTGATAAACAACGCTTTTTGAGAATTATCCGGATTTTTCGCCTGACTTCTTCGGACTCAGAATGACATGCAGTGACAGCAATTTGATCGGAAAAAGATGAGCATGTTTCCTTTTGAAGCCGTTTCATCTTGACAGTATTTTAAAATGCCCTGAATCCTCGGCAAACTCTTTGTTGTAAAAGAGCGCCGGAATCGCTTATTTTTCAAAGTTTTTACAAGGGTATAGACCCACGGATCCGGTCGGGCGCTGGCCCGGATTTTAACGGCTGTGGATGCAGGCGCAACGGCAAACGGTGAACCATACGGAAGTATAATTTTATGGGAACAGAGGAAAGAAAAGCTCGACAGAAGCGCTATCCGCCGGTTTTGCAGGATGGCGGGGAGCGGCTGGCGCGGCGCTTTCCCTTCGTTTCGCGCTCGTTCGTGCCGTCGGTTTTCACAGTCATGAACATGGTGTCGGGTTACGTCTCCATCGTCATGGCTGGCGAGGGCAATTTCATCGTAGCCGGATGGCTCATCTTCGTGGCGGCCTTTTTCGATACCATCGACGGCTTCGTGGCGAGGCTGACCAATGGCTCCTCCGAGTTCGGCGTCGAGCTCGATTCGCTCTCGGACCTTGTTTCCTTTGGCGCGGCTCCAGCCTATCTCGTCTATAAATTCGGTCTCGAAAGTCTCGGCATTCCTTTAGGGTTGATCATCAGCTCGCTGTTGATGATCGGCAGCGGCCTGCGGCTGGCGCGATTCAATATCAACCTGATCAGCTATCATAAAAACTCCTTTTCCGGCCTTCCGACGCCCGCGCAGGCGATGACCGTCTCCTCATTCGTCTTGTGGATGATGGCGGAGCCGCTGCTCGTCGCGCCCGAGCTTCAGCGGGTGCTCATCGTGCTCTCGATCGTGCTCGCCATCCTGATGGTCAGCACGGTCAACTACGACGCCCTGCCGAAACCGACCTTCGATTCGTTCCGCCGCAATCCCGTACAGATGTCTTTCTATGTGATCGCGCTCTTCTGCGTGCTGGTCTTTCATGCCAAGGCTTTTTTTGTGGTCATGTTATTGTATATTCTGCTGGGAATCGTCAGAGCGCTGAACGACGCGGTTCAGCAATGGCAGCTCTGACGGGTCGTTCCGGCCTCCTCAACTTGCAACGTAACCATCTCTATGGCATTCAAGGCTAAGATCAAAGTGACCCTTCGTCCCTCGATCCTCGACGTTCAGGGCAAAGCCGCGCAGCATGCGCTTGAAAATCTCGGATATTCGAGCGTCGAATCGATCCGTATCGGCAAATATATGGAGGTGACCATCGGTGAAGAGTCCCGCGCAGATGCCGAGCGCGTCTGCAACGAAATCTGTCAGAAGCTGCTCTCCAACCCGATCATGGAAGATTTCAGCTTCGAACTCGAACCCGTCAACTAAACTCCACGCTCCTATGGCCGATGTTACCGTTGGAATCGTGGTTTTCCCCGGTTCGAACTGCGATCACGATACTGAATATGCCGTCGCTTCGTTTCCCGGCACGAGGCCGGTCATGCTCTGGCACAACGACCACGACCTGAAGGGGTGCGACGCCGTCATTCTGCCCGGCGGCTTCTCCTATGGCGACTATCTCCGCTGCGGCTCCATCGCCCGCTTCTCGCCGATCATGCGCGAAGTGATCGACTTCGCGGGCAAGGGAAGCCCGGTGCTTGGCATCTGCAACGGTTTCCAGGTGCTGGTCGAATGTGGCCTGCTCGAAGGAGCGCTGATCCGCAACGCCGGGCGGAAGTTCGTCTCCCGCCAGACCACCATCAGTGTCGTCAACAACCGCACGATCTTCACCGATAAATACGCTGCGGGCGACGTATTGCGCGTACCGGTGGCGCATGGCGAAGGCAACTACTACGCCTCGCCCGAGACCATCGAGAGCCTCGAAGCGAACGGGCAGGTGGTGTTCCGCTACACCGACGCCGCAGGCAACGCCACCGAGGAGGCCAACTTCAACGGCTCGATGAACAATATCGCGGGCATCGTCAACAGCGCGGGCAACGTGCTTGGCCTGATGCCGCACCCCGAACGCGCCAGCGAGGAGCTGCTCGGTTCGAGCGACGGTCGCCGGGTGTTCGAGTCGCTCTTCGCGCATCTCGCCGGAGCGTAAGGCGGCCTTCCGATGGGCATGAACGACACATCGCCAAAGGCCCGGATTTTCTCCTGGCTGCTGTTCGATTTCGCCAATACGTCGTTCAGCGTCATGATGGTCACCTTCGCCTTTCCGCTCTACTTCAAGAATATCATCTGCTTGGGCCAGCCCCGGGGCGACGCACTCTGGGGCATGAGCGTCAGCATCTCGATGCTGCTCGTGGCGCTCATCTCGCCGGTGCTCGGCGCTGAGGCGGATTACTCGGGCCGCCGCAAGCGCTTTCTCTTCGCCTTTACGCTGATGGCCGTGCTCTCGACGGCGCTGCTCTCCTTTGCCGGGCCGGGCAGCGTGCTTTTTGCCGCAGCGCTTTTCATTCTCGCCAACATCGGCTTCGAGGGCGGTCTCGTCTTTTACGACGCCTGGCTGCCGGAAATTACGTCGCCGCGCAGTATCGGGCGGGTCTCCGGTTACGGCTTCGCGATGGGCTACCTCGGCGCGTTCGCCATCCTGCTGATCAATCTGCCGCTGCTCTCGAAGGGAATCGTGCCCGCCAACATTCCCAACCTCAAGCTCAGCTTCCTCATCGTCGCCCTCTTCTTCGCCGTTTTCTCAGCGCCCCTGTTCCTGATGCTGCGCGACACGAAAGGCGCGGCGGGCGCATCGTCCGCGGGCGCGGCTCGGCGCAAGCGGGAGTCATCGATTGTGCATTCGATCAAGGAGGTCGGCTACACGATCCGTCACATCATGAGCTACCCCGACCTGGCCCGTTTCCTGCTCGCCTATTTTTTCTACAACGACGCGATTCTGACGGTGATCGCCTTCTCCTCGATCTACGCGCAGAACACGCTCGGCTTCACGACGGGCGAGCTGATCACCTTTTTCATGACCGTGCAGACGACAGCCATCGTCGGCTCGGTGGCGTTCGGCTTCATCACCGACAAGATCGGCCCGA
>JAAXWU010000194.1 GCA_013334855.1 Chlorobaculum sp.
TCCACCCGGACTCGTCGGTCGTCATTCGACGAACCGTATGTAATCCTTAAACACAACCAAATCGAGGAGATAGAGTTATGCAGAAATGGGTTTGCGTTCCCTGCGGCTATGAATACGATCCGGCAGACGGTGATCCCAACAACGGCGTAGCACCCGGAACCGCTTTCGAGGATCTTCCGGATGACTGGGTCTGCCCTGTTTGCGGCGTTGACAAGTCCTTCTTTGAACCGGCTTGATCTCACAACGTTCTATTGCTCAATCCGGCAAACCTCAGTTGCCGGATTGGTTTTTATCCCCTTCATCGCCCTGCGGCGGCTCATCCTTTATGTCACCATCGCCCCTAGGCGCTACTTCTGTGCTGTCGGGCAGAGCCGCTTCTTGAATCAACCGCTCCGGTACGCCAACCACGACGGAATCCGGCGACTGGGCAACCGGCGTATCGGGCGTGGTCATGACCTCGCGGTAATCGGGAACCACCAGACCACGCCTCAGCATGATAGCGTAAATATGTCCGGAACGTACCCGCACGAAACGCGACGATCCGGTTGGCGGATAGAGCACCGGATTGGGCAGCGATGCCGCAAGCTTTGCCGACTGGCTTGCCGTCAGTTGTGAGGCTCGGACACCATAATAGCGCCGCGCCGCCTCGTCGATGCCGAAAATTCCGTCTCCCCACTCGGCTACGTTGACGTACAGCTCAAGAATACGCCGTTTCGAAAGCGTATTCTCCAGTCGCCAGGTCAGGATAGCCTCCTTGAGCTTCCGCACGGGATTTTTCGAGGGCGAAAGGAACAGATTCTTGGCAAGCTGCTGGCTGATGGTGCTCGCGCCGAATTTGAACTCGCCAGCCGCGATATTCTTTTCAACCGCCCCTTCTATGGCTTCGAGATCGAACCCCTCGTGATGCCAGAAGTTGTTGTCCTCCGAAACGAGCACCGCTTTCACAAGCGATGGGGACACCTTTTTGAGCGGCACCCAGCGCTGCTTGATCGTCATATCGCGCCCCTGGTCGCGCCACTCCTCTTCGCGATACTCCATGAAGGCGGTTTTTCCGGGATTGGTGCGGGCTAGCCTTGAAATATCGGGGATAAAGAAATATCTGCCCACATCGACAATCAGCGCAAGCAGGATGAACAGAATGGCGTTTTTCAGCAATTTCATGGAGGTATCAGCAGGGGTTTCGGTTCCGATGAGTCGTTTTGTTCCCTGAACATACGCTTTTATGGCTGTGGAAAAAACGGCTCGCGTTCTGAAGCTGTTCGACCGCCGCTTTTTCCTTTTTTTAACTAACTTTAAACGGAGCAGCGGATAACCGTTGCCATCATTCTGAAACCCATGATTACGCAGGAGCCATGAAGCACTCAAACAACAATCTCACCGCTGCCCTTGCCATTGGCATCGGGATGCTTGCCACAGGAACTCCGGCAAACGCTTCGGCGGCTGTGGACGGCAAGGCCGTCTTCGACAAGAATTGCAGCGTCTGCCACTCGGTCGCGCCACCACCCAAAACCGCACCACCAATTCTGCCCATTTCAGCCCGCTACCACCAGCGCTTCTCATCACGCGCCGAAGGCATCAAATATATGGCTGACTTCATAAAGGCACCCTCGAAAGAAAAAGTGCTTGCCGACCCGCAGGCGATCACCAGATTCGGCCTCATGCCGCCGATTCCGCTCACCGCTGCCGAGCTGAACGCCGTCGCAGTGTGGGTGTGGGATCAGAACACCGGCGGAAACTGGGGGCCTGGCTCTGGTCAGGGCCGTGGCGCGGGACAGGGTAACTGCAACTAGAAATAATTCCTTCAGACGAAAATCGCTCATAAAAAAAGCAGCAGGTGCGAATCCTGCTGCTTTTTCCCGTCTTGAACGGCCTCGTATGAGTGGTGAGGAGGTACCCTTGGGCAGACTCGAACTGCCGACCAACAGTTTAGGAAACTGCTGCTCTATCCTCTGAGCTACAAGGGTATGGCAATGCCTCTGGCCGGAAATGTACGAACTTATTTTGCAGGAAACAAGCCGAAAGAGCCGCGGAGAACCTGCGAGCGCGTGTCCTTGTGGACTTGGTGGACGCTGTGGACGACGTGGACAGAGCGGACGAAGAGAGGAAGAAAAAGCCAAGTACCCCTGTAATCCCCCTCTTCAATTATCCATTATCCATTATCCATTATCAATTATCAATTATCCATTGTCAACTATCAACTGTTTCTACTTTCTCCCGAACATGCGGTCCAGCTCGTCGAGCGAAAGCCTTATGATCACTGGCCTGCCGTGCGGGCAGACGTAGGGCATCCGGGTGGCGAAGAGGCGGTCGATCAGCCCCCGCATCTCCTCGACTCCGAGCTTCTGACCAGTCATGATGGCGTTGCGGCAGGAGTACGATTTGGCGAGGTTATCGCGCTTTTCGAGCTTCAGCCGCGAGGCGTTCTCCTGGTACTCGGCGATCATATCCTGCAAGATCGTCGCCTCTGTGCCGTCACGCACGTCGGGCGGAACCCCCTCGATCATGACGCTCATGCCGCCGAACGGACGGATGTTGAATCCGAGCCGGTACAGCTCGTCGCTGATCTCCTCGAACACCTCGTACTGCCAGGGTTTCAGGTCGATCTTCTGCGGAAAGAGCAGTTGCTGCGAGTTCGGAGCCGCCTCGTTCATCACATCGACGGCGCGTTCGTAGAGCACCCGCTCGTGCGCCACATGCTGGTCGATGATCATCACGCCGGTCTTGATCTGGCAGATGATGTACTTGTTGTGCAACTGCCAGATTTTCGGCTCCTTGTCCGGCATAACCGGATTCTGCTCGTCGGCGATGGAGGGGTGATCCACCGAAGGGGTCAGCAAAGACTCCTGCACCATCGGGGCCGGGCTGCTCTCAGCAAATGCTTGCGAAACCAGAGTTGACTCGAAAAGCGGAGGAGCGGAGGATGCAGCCGCGCTGAACGATCCCTCCCTGTAGTTCCTGTAGAGATCGCCGGTTGTGGAGGCTTTTCCCGAAAAGGAGGAGTAGGAAAGCTTCCGCGATGGAGCTTCCGGCAATCCTGCCTCGCGGGAGGCGTCGGACGAGGATGGCAGCGCGACGGAGGCTTCGGGCGAAAAATCGTGCATCTGCACGGCGCGTTTGACCACCGGATAGACCATGCTCCTGATGCTTTTTTCATCCTCGAAGCGCACTTCGAGCTTGGCCGG
>JAAXWU010000195.1 GCA_013334855.1 Chlorobaculum sp.
GAATGCGCGATCTCGAAGCGACGCTCCAAGCCCTTCCGCCGGAGTGCCTGAGCATCGCGGATGCCAAACGCGCCGACATCGGCAATACCAGCCGACAGTACGCGAAGGCATTTTTCGAGGCGTGGCCATTCGACGCCATCACGGTGGCGCCCTACATGGGTTTCGATTCGCTCGAACCCTTTTTCGAGTATGACGACAAACTTGTCTTTGTCTTGTGTCTCACCTCGAATCCCGGTTCGCGAGACTTCGAGGAGCAGATCATGCCGGATGGCCGCCCGCTCTACCGCGCCGTGCTCGACCGGGTAAGAAGCTGGCAGCGTAACGGCAATGCCGGAATCGTGGTCGGAGCTACCAAGGCCGGGCTTTTGCAAGAGCTTCGCGAGGAGGCGCCTGATCTGTTTTTCCTGATTCCCGGCGTCGGCGCGCAGGGCGGATCGATGCAGAAGGCGGTTGAAGAGGGGGGCGATCCGGATCGGCGCAGTGCCGTGGTCAACGTGAGCCGGTCGCTCATTTTTCCGGCGGGTGACTTCCGGAGCATCGAGGAGTTCGAGGTGGCGGTGGCGCGAGAAGCAGCCATATTGCATGGCGATATGAATAGTTTGCTGTAGATTTGCGCTTATATAGTATATTGAGCGACTAAATTATTCCGGCGTACAGCAGCTTCGGCAGGATTGTCCGGAGCGCTGGCGGAATGTAATAAAGCGATTAAGGAGTACATCCATGTGTGGTATCATCGGTTACATAGGCAAGCGTGATGCGGCCCCGCTGCTGCTGAACGGTTTGAAGCGACTGGAGTATCGCGGTTATGACTCAGCCGGAATGGCCGTCATGAACGGTTCGATGCAGATGCTCAAGCAGAAGGGCAGCGTCAGCAATCTCGAAGAGCTACTAAATGTTTCGGGCACTGTCATGGTCGGAGCTACGGTCGGCATCGCCCACACCCGCTGGGCGACCCACGGCGATCCAAGCGACCGTAATGCCCATCCTCACATGAATGTTTCCGACGATATCGCCCTGATCCATAACGGTATTATCGAAAACTATTCGACGCTCAAGCAGGAGCTGATGGCTGAAGGTTATGAATTTGAAAGCGATACCGATTCCGAGGTGCTTGTTCATCTGATCGACCGCATCTGGAAAAACGATCCGTCGCTCGGGCTGGAAGGCTCGGTGCGTCAGGCGCTCCGCCATGTCGAGGGCGCGTACGGCATCTGCGTCGTCTCGTCACGCGAGCCGGACAAAATCGTAGTGGCCAGAAAGGGGAGTCCGCTGGTGATCGGTCTCGGCGATGGCGAGTATTTCATCGCTTCCGATGCCGCACCGATCGTCGAGCACACCAACAAGGTCATCTATCTGTCGGACGGAGAGATGGCTGTTGTCACGCGGGAGAACTGCACGGTCAAGACGATTGAAAATGTCGAGCAGCAAAAAAAAATCACCGAACTCGACTTCAGCCTCGAAAAGATCGAGAAGGGCGGATACGAGCACTTCATGCTCAAGGAGATTTTCGAGCAGCCCGAGGTGATGCGCGATGTCATGCGCGGACGGGTGCGCGTCGATGAGGGCGCAGTGCATCTTGGCGGCATCCACGACTATCTCGACCGTCTGAAGCAGGCCAAGCGGATTGTGATTTGCGCCTGCGGTACGAGCTGGCACGCCGGACTGATCGGAGAGTACCTGATCGAGGAGTTCGCCCGCATTCCCGTGGAGGTCGATTACGCCTCGGAGTTCCGGTATCGCAATCCTATTGTCTCTTCCGACGATGTGGTGATCGTGATCTCCCAGTCGGGCGAAACCGCCGACACGCTGGCCGCGCTCAGGCTGGCCAAGGAGAAGGGGGCGATGGTGATGGGCATCTGCAACGTGGTCGGCTCGACGATTGCCCGCGAGACACTCTGCGGCATGTACACCCATGCCGGTCCCGAGGTGGGCGTGGCCTCAACCAAGGCGTTCACTGCGCAGGTGATCGTGCTCTTCATGCTGGCTATCGCCATGAGCAAGGGACGTACCATTTCGCACGAAGAGATCCGCTTGTATCTGCGTGAACTCGTGGAGGTGCCGGAGAAGGTCGCACGGATTCTCGAACAGAACGATGCGATCAAAGAGTTGGCCGTCAAGCTCAAGGATGCACGCAATGTGCTCTACCTGGGCCGTGGTTACAACTTCCCGGTGGCGCTCGAAGGGGCGCTGAAGCTCAAGGAGATTTCCTACATCCACGCCGAGGGCTACCCCGCCGCCGAGATGAAGCACGGGCCTATCGCGCTGATCGACGAAGACATGCCGGTGATCTTTGTCGCCACCCGTGACAACACCTACGCCAAGATTCTGAGCAACATCGAGGAGGTGCGCAGCCGCAAAGGGCGCGTGATCGCCATCGCCAGCGAAGGCGACCGCGAGATCGAGCGGCTGACGAAGGATGTCATTTACATTCCGCAAGCCTCCGCGCCGGTGCTGCCGCTGTTGACCGTCATTCCGCTGCAACTGCTCTCCTACCATGTAGCCACGCTGCGCGGCTGCAACGTCGATCGACCGCGAAACCTCGCCAAATCGGTGACTGTCGAGTAGGCGACGCCTCGCGTTTCATCGGGGTTCCTTTTGCCGCGTGGCAAGGAACCCCGATCGTTTCTGCTTGTCATGCCCTTCCGCATCAAGGGATACTTCTGCATGTAAACAATCGTTACCGGCGGGAATTATTACCGCTTCTCTTCCGGTTATCTGTCGAACAGTCACTTGCCAGATAGATTCAATCAAAACAGAGAGTTATGGAAGGCCATATCGTCATCACGGGCGCCACCGGCGTGATCGGCAGCGAAGTTGCGCGCCGACTCGTCAAATCGGGCCGCAAGGTCGTGCTCTTCGCTCGTTCTCCGCAAGCGGCGGAGGCAAAGGTTCCCGGCGCGGCAGGATATGTAAGGTGGGATTCAGACATGACGACAGGCGAGTGGACAGCCTCGATCGATGGCGCGTATGCCGTGATTCATCTTGCGGGCCGCCCGCTGCTCGAAACCCGCTGGACTGAACAGCACAAAGTCGCCTGCTACGACTCCCGCATCGACAGCACCAGAGCGCTCGTGGCGGCCATGGCTTCGGCGACGGTCAAGCCGCAGGTGTTCGTATCCTCTTCCGCTATTGGCTACTACGGCTCCT
>JAAXWU010000196.1 GCA_013334855.1 Chlorobaculum sp.
CCGTTTTACGCAAATCAAAAAGCGACAGCAACGCCCCACTCCAGGCCCTCCACGAATCCCCGTAAAAAAAGCGTCCTGAACAGTCGGGACGCTTTTTTATGGTTTGCTTTCCTCCGTTACTTCACCGGTACCGCAGGAGCAGCAGCGGGCGCGACAGGCCGCGCCTTGAGCGCTACGAGATCGTCGAGTATTCCGGCTGCCTCCTGCAGAATGAAGTCGGTTTTCTTCTTTTTGCCGGTCTCGGCGTTTGCATCTCCCCAGCGCTCCTGAATATCCTTCAGGGTCTTGTTCTCCGCCTCGTAGCTCTTCTCCTGAAGCGACACGCTCTTCTTCTGACGGATGCGATTCAGAATCTCCAGATCAGAGAGATACGACTGGTAGAGCTTGTCTTTGGCGGCCTCTTCGGCGAACTGCTTTTTGAGAAGCGCGATCTCTTCACGGCTGACCGCTCCGGCGGGTGTGTAAACCGCCTTCGAGACGGTCGTCCATGGCAGGCTGCTCGTGTAGGTATCCTCGCCCACCACTTCGGGATCGATCAGCGACGGCAGAAAAATATCCGGCAGAACGCCGATATGCTGCGTGCTTCCGCCCGAGATGCGGTAGAACTTCGCGACCGTCAGCTTGAGCTGACCAAGATCGGGCTGTTTCATGAACATGCTGAAAGGCCGCTGTAGCGTAACGATGCTCTGCACGGTGCCCTTGCCGAAGGTCCTGTCGCCAACGATGAGACCGCGGCCATAATCCTGAATCGCCGCCGCGAAAATCTCCGAAGCCGATGCGCTGTACCGGTTGACCAGCACCACCAGCGGCCCGCGGTAGAGCATCGGGTAATTCTCGTCCTTCAGCACCATCTTGCCCCCCATCGCGTTGCTGACCTGCACCACCGGCCCCATGCCGGTAAAGAGGCCGGAGACGTTGACCGCCTCTTCGAGCGATCCGCCGCCATTTTCGCGCAGATCGACGATGATGCCCTCCACCTGCTCCTTGTTGAGCTCGTTGATGATCCTGGTCACATCCCTGGTCGTGCTGGCGTAGTTCTCGGCATTGCGCTTCTCGCCTTCGAAGTCGAGATAGAAGGATGGCAGCACGATGACGCCGATCTTGTGACCATTCTCGATGATGATCTTTTTCTGCGCGGCCTGCTCCTGCAAATCAACCCTGGCCCTCACCAGTCTGATAATCTTTTCCGGCCCCTTGCCCGCCTGACTGGCAGGAAGCACCTTGAGCCTGACGACCGTGCCTTTAGGCCCTCTGATCTTCTTGACCACGTCGTTGATGCGCCACCCGGTCACATCGACAATCTCGCCCCTGTCGCCCTGGCCGACGCCGACGATCCTGTCCCCCTTTTTCAGGCGGTTGCTTTTGAAGGCCGGGCCGCCGGGAATGATCTCGTTGACCACCGTGTACTCGTTTTCCGTCTGGAGCTTCGCGCCAATGCCTTCGAGCGAGCGGCTCATGTCGATCTGGAAGTTCTCGAACTCATCCGGAGAAAAATAGTCCGTATGCGGATCGAACGAAGAGGTGACCGCATACATATACGACTGAAAGACATCCGATGGTTTCTGCTGATTGAACAGCTTGAGACGGTTATCGAGGCTCCTCAAAAGCTCGCGCTTGATATTTTTGCCTTTGTCACCCGAATACTTCATGCTCAGGTACTGATACTTCAGCTCCTTACGCCACAATTCGTGCAGTACGGCCTCGTCGGCAGGCCACGGAGCGGTCTTGCTGCGTTCGAGTTCGAGCGTCTCGGGCGCGGTGAAATCGAATTTCGCGGTCGCCAGCATACTCTTCATATACTCCATCTTCTCTCTGGCCCGCTTAAGAAACTGATTGTAGATGGTGAAGCCACCGGCAGGGTTGCCGGAGACGAAATCGTCATCGAGATGAACGCCGACCTCCTGGCGGAGCTTTTCGACCTCGGGAGCGGTGAAATAGCTGCGGTTGTTGTCGATATTGTCGAGGTAACGGTTGAAAATCTGCTGGGCGAGCGAATCGTTGACCGGCACCTTGCGGTAATGGTTCTGCAGCAGATACTGGGCGATATAGCGACCGGCCTCCTCCTGGTTGGCCGTTGGCATGAGCTGTGCCGGTTGCGCCCCTTTACCGGCGGCAGCCATCGAGTAATTCCAGGAGATCGCGAGAATCAGCAGAAAAAACAGAGCCGGATAGAGTGCTTTATGTATCTTTTTCATACAATACCTGTGAAACGTGGGTGAATTCATGTTGAGCAGGAACGGAGGGGGATCAATCCCGCTTCCTTGTATTATATTACGAAAACTATGCCTAACATGTTTCAGCGTAATTAGTAAATTCTTACAAAAATTTTCCTCCCATACCGAAAACCAAACAATCTCAAACGGAGCGCAATGTAATGAACAAAACCACCAGTTATAAAGAGCTGGGTCTCGTCAACAGTCGTGATCTCTTCGCCAAAGCCGTCAGCGGCGGATACGCCATTCCCGCCTATAACTTCAACAATCTCGAACAGTTGCAGGCAATCATCATGGCTTGCGTCGAGACCTCTTCACCGGTCATCCTTCAGGTTTCGAAAGGTGCGCGAAGCTACGCCAACCAGACGCTTTTACGCCATCTGGCCGCTGGCGCCGTCGAATACGCCGCCGAACTCGGCAAGGCCGTGCCGATCGTGCTGCACCTCGACCACGGCGACAGCTTCGAATTGTGCAAGGATTGCATCGAAACCGGCTTCTCGTCGGTGATGATCGACGGCTCGCACCTGAGCTATGAGGACAACGTGGCGCTGACCCGTAAAGTGGTCGAGTACGCTCACCAGTATGACGTAACCGTCGAGGGCGAGCTGGGCGTACTGGCCGGCATCGAGGATGAGGTTCACGCCGCGACGCACACCTATACGGAGCCTGACCAGGTCGAGGACTTCCTCAGCAAGACCGGCGTGGACAGCCTCGCCATCGCCATCGGCACCTCGCACGGTGCGTTCAAGTTCAAGCCGGGCGAAGAGCACAGCATCCGCCTCGACATTCTCGCCGAGATCGAAAAGCGCATTCCCGGCTTCCCGATCGTGCTGCATGGCGCTTCCTCGGTGCCGCAGGATCTGGTGGCGATGATCAACGCCCACGGCGGCAAGCTCAAGGATGCCATCGGCATCGGCGAAGA
>JAAXWU010000197.1 GCA_013334855.1 Chlorobaculum sp.
GCCGCGAAATCCATGACGCACATGGCTTCATAGCGTCGATGAGTCCCTGCGGCGACGCCGACCTGATTGAGGAGGCCGTTGAGCAGGGTTGTTCTGTGTCCGCGCGAGGGAACATCATCGTCGACAAGCAGCGACATGACAATATGTTTCGCATTAACGTAACCGTACGAGATGTTTTCCGAGATGGTCGTATCCCACTCTCCATAACGTTCGATCCGGCTCAACGGCGTGGAGCCATCCGGCCCGACATGGCCAGTATTATAGGTGGACCCCTGATTTTGCGCCATCTCTCGTGCAGCCAGCGACAGCCCTCTGCTCGGCTTTAACGGCGGGAGCGGGCTGGTGTTTTTCAGTACCCGGATACACTCGTCGAGCGCTGCAACGCCCTCTTTGGTCTTGATCGGGATGGGACTTTTTTCAGGAAGATAAAACAGGTTTCCGTGAAAGCATGCCCTGAGGGGTTCGAGGCGCAGACGGGCATATCCCGGTGGATCGCTTCTCAACAGATTGATTTCTCTGATAACCTCCCGTTCGGTTTCGCTGAGGTAGTCCGCGCTACCCGGTTCACCAAGGCGATACTCGCCATTGCTCCGATCATACCGTTCTCCTGAATACCCGACTTGACCGACAGCCAGCAGGTCGCCGACGTTGAGCTGGCTACACGCAAGTATCAGCAGAAGCCGCAGGGGTATAGATATGGCTTTGTGTTTGAGTCGCATAGGTTTGGTATATATAAATCGATCGTGCGGTATATACTAAAGAGATTGGAATGGTAAGCAAGCGGGTCGTTTGCATGCACCCCCAGAGACCGTTTGCCATGTAATGGCTACAGGCGCTATCGCTTAATATAAGCGTCTGTTAACAAATCTTCTCATCCAAAATCCTGAATGATGCGCAAGGGTTTCTTTCCGCAAATAAAGTGAAAATCCGCAGTGATAACATTGTGGAAAAATGCGAAAATTCCGGTCAGGAATCTCTTGCAGGAGGGATTGTCTTCAAAGTGGTTGCAAAGCGGGAGCTGCCGGTCACTCGATCTCGATGCCGTAGGCGTCGAGCAGGCCGGGCAGGCCGGAGAGCGAGAATTTCGCTTTCCGCAGCCGGTTCGACTCGGGCGGTATCGAGAAGTTGATGGCGGTGCGGAGGTCGGCCTTTTCGAGGTTGGTGTGAAAGAAGAGCGCCCGTTGCAGGTCGCAATCGCTGAAAACCGCGCCCGAGAGGTTCGCGCGGGTGAAATCGGCCTCCTGCAGGTCGCAGCCGGTGAACGGGGTGTTCTTCAGATCGAGACCGGTGAAAAGCGCCAGCCGCATCATGCACTGCTCGAAGCGCATCTCGAGCAGCAGCTTCCGGCACTCGCTGAACTGCACGCCGAGCAGCTTGCAGCCGCTGAAGCGAGTCTCCTGAAACGCCGTCCCCGCAAGCTTCATCATGCTCATGTCGCACTGCTCGAAGGCGCACTCCCGAAACGCGACTCCCGAAAAATCGGCCTGCGCGAAGTTGCACTTTACAAAGCGGCACCCCTCGAACACGCCGCGACTTTTGTCGAAGTCGCCCGCAGCGATCTTCTCGAACACCCTGCCGGTCACCGGCTCCGAGGTTTTTCTCTTCATAGCGTGGCGATGCGAGAGTTACGGCTGATGCATGACCTGGTGAACCAGGTTCATAAACTCGGGAATCGCGAATGGTTTCCTGATAAATTTCACGTTTTTTACCGACGGAGCGTCACTCCCACCCTTTTTGAAAACGTAACCGGACATCAGAAGGCATTTCAGCTCCGGCCTTCGACGCTGCAACTGCTGGCTCAGTTCGATACCGTTCAGGTGAGGAAGGACGATATCGGTCGCCAGCAGGTCGATCTTCTCATTGAGATTTTGCACGCTTTCGAGGGCGCTTTCGGCATCGCGAGCCACCAGCACCCTGAACCCGTTCTCTTCGAGCGCCTGTTTGAGAATAAGGAGAATATCGGGTTCATCTTCGACCAGAAGCACCGTTCCCGCCGTGGATTCGGGCGATTCGGCAGCCTCTCTGGGCAACGAGGCCGCACCGTTGCCCTGATACTTGGGTAAATAGATGCAGAATGTCGCGCCTTTGCCCGGTTCGGCCAGGCATTCGATAGCACCGTTGTTTTGACGGACAATGCCGTAAACCGTCGAAAGACCGAGTCCGGTACCTTTTCCGACGGGCTTGGTGGTGAAAAACGGTTCGAAAATATGAGGCAGCGCAATGCAGTTAATGCCGCTACCGGTGTCGCTGACCGTGATCGTGGCATAATCGCCGGGACTCTTGCATGGATGCCCTTGCACGCACTCCTCCTTTTCGATATGCGCCGCGCCGGTGGAGATGGTCAGGGTTCCCCGCTCTTCGATGGCCTCTTTTGCGTTGATGCACAGATTGCTCAGCACCTGATCGAGTTGGGTCGGATCGATGAAAATTTCCGGCACATGCTGGCCGGGCTGCCACACGAACTCGATCCGTGCGTCCATGAGCGGCTTGAGCATCGGGAGGAGGTTCTCTATTTCCCGGTTCAGGTCGAGCGCTTTGGGCACTCTCATCTGCTTGCGGGCGAAACCGAGAAGCTGGCTGGTCAGGTGCGCTGAACGCATGGCCGATTTGTGGGCATCCCTGAGGTGTTCGGCGATGGGATGCGACGGATCGATTTTCAGTTGCGCCAGCTCGATATTGCCGATAATGGCCGTCAGGGCGTTGTTGAAATCATGGGCAATGCCGCCCGCAAGCTGGCCGAGGAGCTCCATTTTCTGCAATTGCTGAAGCTGCGTTTGCAACTGTTCGAGTTCGAAGGCTGCGCGTTTTTTCTCCGTAATATCGAGGATGATCCCCACAATGTGCGGGGAAGCGCCTTGTTTGATGAACCGGAAGGTGCCGACCAGGTTGATCCAGCGGATTTCGCCGTCCGTTTTTCGAATACGGCATTCGACATTGAAATCCGAGCGATTATTCGTGTCGAGGTTATTGTATTGCTCCATCACCATCTGGAGATCATCGGGATGAATGTGACCGAAAAACCTCTCGATCTTCCAGTTTGGCACCAGCGACTCATAGCCGAAAATGCGATCGTGCTCCAGCGTTCTCAGGAGGATGTCGTGCTCGATGTCGTACGACCAGACGCTCACAT
>JAAXWU010000198.1 GCA_013334855.1 Chlorobaculum sp.
CAGCCAGTGACCGCCCGGCTGATGGCGTCGGCGTCCTGGATTTTGCCCAGCGCGACCTCGACGGCGCTGCCGAACAGGCTTCTCGCCTTCTCCTCCGAGCGCACGAAGACCCTGACCGGCACCCCGTAATGCAGCAGCCGCTTGACGACCCAACTGCCTGTCCTGCCCGTCGCTCCGGCAACGAGCACTCTCTTTGCATATCCCGATTGTTCAGCCATAATTCCGTTTATTTTTATCGTTTCTTACTGCTGTCCACGAAAAAAACCATTTACGCGAGCATTCTGTTTCCGGCATGTTTTTGCCGCAATGGCGGCGGCATCCAGAGGCGGGTTCGCTTGACTCTCTCGCTTTTTCATTACCTTGAAGCAATGCTGACCGGCATCGGACAGATGCGCACATCCCGCCGGTCGAGTCACTTTATTCACGATACGTCAACACCGCGCCATGAAAACCCGTCGCCATACCGTTCCGGCCCTCATTCTCGCGCTTTCGCTTTCCTCCTCGACCGTTGCCCATGCCTATGACCGTGCCCAACTGTCATTGCTTCAGAAAAGCGTCGCCGAGTGGAACGCCATGCGCACGCAGCATCCAGAGCTTGTCATCGACCTTTCCAAGGCAAACCTCGATGGCGCGAAACTCAACGGAGTAAATCTGTCGAAGGCCAATCTCTCCAAAGCCGACCTCAGCGGCGCTTCACTTGACCAGGCCAATCTCGAAGGGGCGAATCTTGGCATGGCGTATCTGAAAAAAACCAGCATGAAGGCCGCCAACGCCTCACATGCCTGGCTGGCGGGCGCGAACATGAATGGCGCTTTCATGAAGGAGGCCTCGCTGAAGGAGGCCAATCTGGCCGGAGCCAATCTGCGATGGGCGAAGATGAGCGGGGCCGATCTCGAACAGGCAAGTTTCAAAGAGGCGTTGCTGTTCGAAGCGGATTTCGAAGGGGCGAATCTCAAGGGGGCGCAGTTTAACAAAGCTCAACTCTTCGAGAACGCCGTCGTGAAAGATGCCGTGGTGTCTGGCAACACCGTGCTCCCCTCGGGCGAGCCGGTCACGAAACGCTGGGCGATGATGCATGAGTGCCGCTTCGTCACGGAAGCGCCCGCCGCGCCGCCGCAGTTCGCGCCGCCGGTCGTGACCGCGCCGGTGATCGTTCCGGAGAACATGCCCGCCGGAAGCGCGCCGACCGTTCCAGCGCAGCCCGCGCCCGATGTGCGGGAGGTCGAGGAGTGGAATGCGATGCGGCAGAAAAATCCCGAGGCTAAAATCGAGATGAACGAGGAGAAGCTCGGCAACGCCAAACTTGGCGGCGTCGATCTGAGAAAAGCCTCGCTGTCGAAATCCGATTTCGAGCGAGCAAACCTCGACAGAGCCAATCTGTCGGGCGCATCATTGGCCGGAGTCAATTTCCGCAAAGCTGACATGAAAGAGGCCAACCTGAAAGGGGCGAATCTGGAAGGCGCGAATCTCGACCGGGCCTACATGAGAAACGCCAACCTCTCCGATGCCAATCTCAAGGGCGCGGTGCTTTTTGGGGCGATGCTCTACGGAGCCAATCTGGATGGAGCCAATCTGACCAATGCTTCGCTGTTCGACGCCAATCTCGAAAAAGCCTCCCTTAAAGGAGCCGACCTGACCGGCGCGACCTTGACCGGAACGAACCTGACCGATGCCCTCATCTCTCCGGCCACCGTCACCCCTACGGGAAAAAAGGCGACAAAGAGTTGGGCGTCAATCAACAATGCTCTTTTCGTCGATAAATAAGCTTGCCGCCCTGAACCTGAAAATGAACGTTTATGGCTAACATTCTCGTCTCAAGTTACTACAGCCGCTGGGATCTGGCTGACCACAAAGGGAGGATCGCCCTGTACGATTCAAGCAACCAACTGATCGAGAACCATCTTTTCGCCGATCCCGCCGAGTTTCAGGTCGTGGCGAGTATGCTCCGGCAGGAAAAGCCGCTCTGGTTCGATACGGAGGCAAAACACCTCCGTACCGGAACGGAGCCGGTTGGCGAGTGGGAAAACAGGTAAAAGCAGGAAGCGTTCGCTCTCAGTTCGGAAAGCGTTTCCTGTAGAGAAGCTGCTGCAAGGGGTGCGCCTTGCTGATATTGGGATCGCCTACCGGCAGGAGATGCTTTTTCCCGGTGCGGGTCACCACCTCGATCGTGCCGTCGGCGTTGACGGAGGTCACTTTCCAGAACTTGTCCACCACGTAGTGATAGTGCTCGCCATGTTCGAGGGCATAAACCTGCCTGGCTCGCGGGCCTGGCGACACGGAGCTTTTCGGTTTGTGATAAATGATTGAATCACCGACCCTGAATTGCGGCATCTCCCTATCCTTTCCGTCGAAAAAACGGTAAACAGGTTCGTATAAAAATGTTAAGTAATGTTGATTGTATAAAAAAAATCAAAAAATATCTACACTTTTTTTAATACAAACCAACAACGCCGCGTTTTTTCCCGGATAGTCACAATCCGTTCCAGCCAGTCAGTGCATCTCCTCCACAAATTTGATGACGAGCCGGTCTCCCTCCCGGTGCGCGCCCATGGTTCTGAGCGTGGCCAAAGCCTGGGGTAAGACCATGTTCCGCCGGTGGTTGCCGATCCGTATGTTCAGCTCGTCGCCGCTCTTGCTCAACTCCACTGACTCGTCCGGAATGCCGGGAAGCAGCAGTTCGAGATCGTATCCCCCCTCCGTCTGCTTTATCTGATAGGGGTTTCGCCGGTAATAGACCTGTGACGGGTCTTCGTCGCCATAGAGCATCTCCTTGAGCTTTTCGAGGGTCGCAAGTCCGCATATTTCGCGGGAGTAGAGCGGCACCTCCTTTACAGGCAACGGGCTGAAGCTGTCGATGATCTCCTGCCGGTAGATTTTCTGGTTCTCCTTCCAGTACTGGAAATAGGGGTCGGTCACCTCGTCGGGAATGATTCTGTTGGAGATGACCATGTCGATGGAGATGTTGTAGAGGCTCAGATAGGCCTGCGCCCGAAGCGACTCCTTGATGACCATCTTCTCGGGATTGGTGACGAGGCGCACCGAGGTGATGCTGCCGTCGGTCAGTATCCGCCCGAGCGCCTCGATCTGCTCGTAGAACTGGAAAGGCA
>JAAXWU010000199.1 GCA_013334855.1 Chlorobaculum sp.
AGGATTTCGTCGGTTCGAGAGTTACCGTACCCGCATTCTGTTTTACTGCGGCAAACTCAACATGGCTATCGAACGATGACGTAATCCAAGAAAACACTCTCCACGAAATTCCGCGAAGAACCTTTCGTTCTGATACGGACGCCTTGTGTATATATCCACTTCAAACAAAGTAAAAACCTTATCTAAAGTTCAAAGCCGCCCGATGCAATGGCGTTATCCAACTGGATGCTTCGCTTCGCTCGGCATGACAGGAAATGACGATGAACCTCGCAAATTCCAAGGTCAGACACGCAGGTTTGTCCCCAAAGACATGTCAATGGTAAACGCTTCTGAAGCTTCCGGCATGGCGAGTCTCCGTTTCCTGCCGTTACCGCATACGAACCATGAACAACGTACTCAATGGGTATGGATCGCCACGTCCCGACTGGTCGGAACTCGCGATGACGAGGGAGGCTTGTGGGTTTAGATTATATATCAATGTATTTTTTCGTCATTGCGAGCTGCAAAGCGGCGCGGCAATCCATACGGATTCAGCGTGATGCCGAAAGGCATGGATCGCCGCGTCCCGACAGCTTGGGACTCGCGATGAAGAAGTCTAAGCATAAGTTCATCGAAAGCGGTGCTGGTTCATGCGGATACAGGTTTCGATTCCCGGCAATCATCTTTACTTCTTTTTTCTGTTTTCTTTCGGATACTGTTATTTTTTAGCAATGAGTCTCCGCGCCGACAGATTTGAATTTTTCAAGTGCCGCAAAAGAGGAGCGAGCATGTCTACCATGAATTTCAACACCGCGAATTCGACCTTCCGGCAACTGCTGGGCCACGGCCTGAGCTATCACGTGCCGCCGTTCCAGCGTGACTACTCGTGGGCCGAGGAGGAGTGGGACGATCTCTGGCAGGATATTGTCGGCTTGTTCGACGATGACGGGGACTCCGCCCATTATCTCGGCTATCTCGTTTTGCAGTCGTCGGATAGCAAGCGTTTTGACATCATCGACGGCCAGCAGCGGCTCACCACGCTCAGCGTGATGATTCTTGCCGGTTTGGGTTATCTCAAAGACCTGGTGGCCGCCGGACTCGACGAGGAGAACAACGCCAAACGGCAGGAGCAGCTTCAGAACAGCTATATCGGCTATCTCGATCCGGTCTCGCTGGCGCCGCGTCCCAAACTGGAGCTGAATCGCCACAACAATCGCTTTTACCAGACCTATCTGGTCACGCACGACAAGTTGCCGCAGCGGGGGCTGAACGGTTCCGAACATCTGTTGCGCAAAGCCTTTATCTGGTTCAAGGATCGCCTGAAGTCGCGATGCGGCGTGACCGCCTCCAGCGGGCGGGAGCTGACCGCGATGCTCGACTCTCTGGTGGACAAACTCATTTTTACGGTCATCACGGTGACAGACGAGCTGAACGCTTTCAAGGTGTTCGAAACCCTGAACGCCCGGGGCGTACGCCTGTCGGCAAACGATCTGCTGAAAAACTACCTTTTTTCGGTGATCAGTTCGCAGCAGACGCACGAAACCGAGCTGAAATTGCTCGAAGAGCGGTGGGAGCAGATTGTCGGCCTGCTTGGCACCGAGAGTTTTCCGGAATTTCTGCGGGTCTACTGGAACAGCCGGAACCGGCTGGTGCGCAAGTCCGATCTGTTCAAAACCATCCGCAAGCGCATCGTCACCCGTGACGCTGCCTTCGAGCTGCTGCACGATCTCGATCAGCTCGCGCCCGTCTATGCCGCCCTGCGCGATCCGCACGACGGAACGTGGAGCAGCGAGGAGAAATCGGCGCTCGATCAGCTCCTGATGTTCAACGTCCGCCAGCCGCTCGCCATGCTGATGGCTTGTTGGTCAAAGTTTTATGAATATGAAAGAAAAGAGTTTAGCAGGATCATGCGGGCGGTTGCCGTCATCTCGTTCCGCTACAATGTGATCTGCAATCTTCAGACTCACGAGCAGGAGCGCCTCTACAACGAGATCGCCTGGAAGGTGTCGGGCGGAACCTTTGAATACCCGTCCGACGTGATGACGGCGCTCGCGGAGATCTATCCGGGCGACCAGCAGTTCATTGCGGCTTTTTCCGACAAGGAGCTGCGCACCACAAACAGCCGGAACAAAAAGGTCGTGCGCTACATCCTGTTTGAAATCGAGCGGCAGCGCTCAGGGCAGCAGTTTGATTTCGAAAGCGCGGCGTACAGCCTGGAGCACATCCTGCCTGAATATAGCCCGGATGCGTGGGCATTCATCGACGAATCGAAACGGGAGCGCACGATCTATCGAATCGGCAACATGACCCCGCTCGAAACCGCACGGAACAAAGAGCTGGGAGACGGCGCATACGCCACGAAACGAGCCGTCTACAAAGAGAGCGCCTTCGAACTCACCCGCGCAGTTGCCGAACAGTACGACGCCTGGGACGAGCAGTCAGTCGAAGCAAGGCAAAAGCAGTTAGCCACATCCGCCGCCGAACTCTGGCGCATCGATTTCGGGGAGTGATGCTGGCGCGATTTCTCGTCCATCGTCTGGCGGCGCGGCAGAAGAGGGAAAGCTCATGGCGGGCGTCCGGTACAAGGCGACTCGATCGATAGTCATGACAAATTTTACGCTGGCCAAACAGGACGCTTACTGATTTATTGCCGTGTTCTTCCTTGCACGGACTCGCGAAATAACCGGCAGCAAGTCTTTGCGCACCTGCTCCCAGGCTGTTGATCTCAATCGCGTTTCGACTATACTTTTGAAGCTGGATGCCAATCGTTGCAGCTTGCCGAGATAAGCGTCGTCGTCGCAGGCGCAGGGTTCCAGCTTGACGGAAACGATCTCGATTTCACCGGCTTCCCGCCGCTCCTTTGCTCGTTTCAGTTCCGGGTCTTTGATGTAAGTGCTGACGAGCGATGTCTGGCTGGCGATGAAGAGGAAAATATCCATCTCTTCAAGACGGTAACGAATCTCTTCGTTCCATTCATCCCCGGCAATGAGACGCTTGTCGCGCCATGAGGTCAGGCCGTGCTGCTGTTCGAGGACGTCGAGAATCGCGTCGAGCCGCTTGAGCTGCTTTTCGTCGTCGTGCGCGTAACTGACAAACAGCCGCACTGGCAGCGGCGCGG
>JAAXWU010000200.1 GCA_013334855.1 Chlorobaculum sp.
TGGCTGCGCCGTTGCTCAAAAACCAGTACGGCCAGTATCTTCTCAAGCTTCTGGAGCGGAGAGTCTGAACTGGCAATTCGCATGTTCATCAATCTATCAGTAATTTTTCTGATCTATGCAGGTCATACACACCCCGATTCCTGACGTTCTTCTGTTCGAGCCAAAGGTGTTTGGCGACGATCGCGGCTGGTTTTTCGAGTCTTTCCGGCAGGATCTGTTCGAGCAGCACGCCGGACGCTACCGTTTCGTGCAGGACAACGAGTCATTTTCCCGCTACGGGGTGGTTCGTGGTCTGCACTACCAGAAGCCGCCTCATGTTCAGGGGAAACTCGTGCGGGCGATTCGTGGAGAGGTGCTCGACGTGGCGGTCGATATACGGAAAGGATCGCCGACTTATGGTCAGCATACGGCGCAACGGCTCAGCGAGAGCAATCATCGCATGATGTGGGTTCCTCCCGGGTTCGCGCACGGTTTTGCCGTACTGAGCGAGACGGCGATTTTCAGTTACAAGTGCACGGACTATTACGCGCCTTTGCATGACGCGGGTATCCGCTGGAACGATCCCGACATCGGCATCGACTGGCGATTGCCGGAAAGCGAGACAAGGCTTTCGGACAAGGATCTCCGTCAGCCGATGCTGCAAGAGTGCGAAGGCCTTGTGCTGGAATCGTAACAGGTTTTTCGAACTGCTTCTAACGATCAGAGAGGAATGAATATTCTCATTACCGGCAGCCGTGGGCAACTTGGTTCCGAACTGCAAAAAATCCAGAAGATGCAGCATCGGGAGGGATGGCTTTTGATGGATCTGCCTGAACTCGATATTACCGACGCTCGGGCAGTGGAGGTTGTTTGCCGGGAGCGGCAGATCGGCGTGATCGTCAACTGCGCGGCGTACACGGCGGTGGACAAGGCCGAGGGCGACGTCGACGCGGCGTTCAGGGTGAACCGTGATGGCGCGGCGGCGCTCGCTTCGGTGGCAAAAGTGACGGATGTGCCGTTGCTGCATGTTTCGACCGATTACGTTTTCGACGGCAGCTCGAATCGCCCTTACCGCGAGGATGATCCTGCGATTCCCTGCGGTGTTTACGGGCAATCCAAATGGGAGGGCGAGGAGGCGATCCGCTCAAGCGGCTGTTCGCATCTGATCGTTCGAACCTCTTGGCTCTACTCGGCTCACGGGCAGAATTTCGTGAAAACCATGCTTCGTCTTGGCCGTGAGCGGGAATCGATCAGCGTCGTTTTCGATCAGACGGGCACCCCAACCTGGGCTGCCGATCTTGCCGGTGCTATCGTGTCGATGCTCGACCGTTGCGATCCGGCGCGGCACTACGCCGATACCTTTCACTACTCGAACGAGGGAGTCTGCTCGTGGTACGATTTTGCCAGGGAGATCATGGATGCCGCCGGACTTTCGTGCCGTGTGCTGCCGATAGAAAGCTACGAGTACCCGACGCCGGTGACGCGGCCACCCTACAGCGTGCTGAACAAGCGCAAAATCAAGGATGCCTGGGGTCTTGAAATTCCCTACTGGCGCGAGAGTTTGCTGAAGATGCTGCGGGAGGCTGGCGGCAGCTCGTGAGTTTGGTTGTTATGGGACTTATGGGACGGATGGGTCAGGAAGAGAGACTGAGGTGATCCCTCAGGATTCTTAAAACCATTGTCCATTATCAATTATCCATTATCAATTAGAGCAATGCACATACTCATAACCGGAGGCGCTGGGTTTATCGGGTCACATGTCATCAGGCATTTTCTGGCGACCTATCCTGGCTACACCATCACCAATCTCGACAAACTGACCTATGCCGGGAATCTGGTAAATTTGTGTGATGTCGAGTCGATGCCGAACTACCGGTTCGTGAAAGGCGATATTGCCGATGGCTCATTTCTGCTCGATCTGTTCAAAGAGCACCAGTTCGATGCGGTCATTCATCTGGCCGCCGAGTCGCATGTGGATCGCTCCATCGAGAGTCCGGTCGAGTTTGTGGTGTCGAACGTGCTCGGCACGGTCAATCTGCTCAACGCGGCACGGGCGACCTGGGATGGCGCGTTCGAGGGCAAGCGGTTCTACCATATCTCGACCGACGAGGTGTACGGCTCGCTCGGCAGCGAGGGGATGTTCACCGAATCGACGGCCTACGATCCGCACAGTCCCTATTCGGCCTCGAAAGCCTCCTCCGACCACTTCGTCCGCGCATTCCACGATACCTACGGCCTGCCGGTGGTGATCAGCAACTGCTCGAACAACTATGGCTCGCACCAGTTTCCCGAGAAGCTGATTCCGCTCTTCATCAACAACATCCGTCGGCAGAAGCCGCTGCCGGTTTATGGCGCGGGGCTGAACGTCCGGGACTGGCTCTGGGTGGTCGATCACGCTCGCGCCATTGACGTCATTTTTCATCAGGGCAAGTCGGGCGAGACCTACAACATCGGCGGGCACAACGAGTGGACAAACATCGACCTCATCCGCCTGCTCTGCCGCATCATGGATCGCAAGCTCGGCCGGGAAGCGGGGGAGTCGGAGAAGCTCATCACTTACGTCACCGACCGCGCGGGCCACGATCTCCGCTACGCCATCGACGCCACGAAGCTGCAACGCGAGCTTGGCTGGGTGCCATCCGTCACCTTCGAGGAGGGTCTGGAAACAACGGTGGACTGGTATCTCTCCAATCAGGCGTGGCTCGACGAGGTTACATCGGGAGCCTATCAGCACTATTATGAAAAGATGTATGCAGGCCGCTGAAAGTCGCACGGCCAATATCCTCAAATCAGTATCAACTTTATGAGTGAAATTATTCCTGTCATTCTCAGCGGAGGTGCCGGAACACGTCTCTGGCCGCTGTCGCGGGCCATGTATCCAAAGCAGCTTCTTCCGCTTTTCGGTGAGAACACCTTGTTGCAGGATACGGTGCTGCGTGTTGCATCGTTAGCCGAGACAGTACCGGTTATCTGTGTCTGCAACGATGACCACCGCTTCCTCGTCGCCGAGCAGCTTCGTCATATCGATGCTGGCGGCACTATCATTCTCGAACCTTTCGGGCGCAATACCGCCCCTGCCGCCGCGGTT
>JAAXWU010000072.1 GCA_013334855.1 Chlorobaculum sp.
TGAACGGCATTCTCAAATCCGGCTACCTCGATTACGTGATGTTCGTCATCACGGTGTTCACCGTCTGGACGGGCATCTCCTATCTGAAAAGCAACTGGAATCTCACGCTTCGCAACCCGGAAGGGGGGCGCTGAGGCCATGCTGAAGGTGTTGGCGAAAGTCATCGGAAGCGCCTTCGGCCTCGGCTACGCGCCTTTCGCGCCGGGCACCGTCGCCAGCGCCGCCGCAGCTCTTGTCTATCTTTATGTGCCTCTGATTCGAGAGCCGCTCTGGCTTGTGCCGATGATTCTTCTCTCTGTCGCGCTTGGCGTCTGGTCAGGCGGGATGATGGAGCATGAGTACGGCGAAGACCCGTCGCAGGCGGTGATCGACGAGGTGGCCGGGCAGTGGATTGCGCTGCTTTTCATTCCAGCCTCGCCGCTCGCTGTACTGCTCGCATTCATCCTTTTCAGGATCTTCGACATCCTCAAACCCGGCCCGGTCGATTGGGCGCAACGTCTCCCCGGCGGCTGGGGGATCATGGCTGACGACGTGCTCGCCGGTGTGTTCGCAAATCTCTCGCTCCGGGCGATGATGCTCGCGCTGCCGATGCTGCATTCCGGGTGGGCGATTTGAACCGAGATCAGGTATTGTAGGGGTAACCCTTGCGGTTACCCTGATTCGCCCGCCTGCAAAAAGTTTGGTGATTGCTTGAAATGCGGGCGATCCCGACAAGTCGGGATGCCCCTACGGAAGAATTGTCCTGTTACCTCAAATTGACCTGACCTGTCAGCCCTGCCGCCCCGTGCCTTACCCCTTCTTCCCGTAGAACTCCAGAATCTTGCCCGAGAGGCTCTCTGCGTCGAGGCCGACTTCGCGGTACAGCTCTTCCATGCTGCCGTGGGTGACGAAGTCGTCCGGGAGGCCGAGGGAGATGCATTTCACGCCCGGATGCGCGTGGTTCAGGTAGTTGACCACGCTGTTGCCGAAGCCGCCGACAATGCTGTTCTCCTCGATGGTGACGATGTGCGAGCAGCGCGAGGCGGCCATGTCGATCATCCCGGTGTCGAGTGGCTTGAGGTAGCGCATGTCGCACACCAGCGGATCGAGGCCCGCCGCTTCGAGCAGCGCGGCGGTTTCGAGCGCCCGCGCACTCATCGTGCCGATGCCGAGCAGCGCGACCGATGTGCCCTCCCGCAACACCCGCCCCTTGCCCACCGGAACCGGGGTGAACTCCTTGTGCAGCACCGCGCCGCTGCCGCTGCCTCGCGGATAGCGGATCGCGACCGGCCCCTTGACTTCGTAAAGCGCCGTGTAGAGCATGTTGCGCAGCTCCTGTTCGTCGCCGGGAGCCATGATGACCAGGTGCGGCACGGCGTTCAGGTACGAGAGGTCGAACGCCCCGTGATGGGTCGGCCCGTCCTCGCCCACCAGTCCCGCCCGGTCGATGGCGAAGATTACATGCAGGTTTTGCAGCGCGACGTCGTGAATGAGCTGGTCGTAGGCGCGTTGCAGGAAGGTCGAGTAGACGGCGAACACCGGCTTGAAGCCGCCACAGGCCAGCCCGGCAGCGAAGGTGACGGCGTGCTGCTCGGCGATGCCCACGTCGAAGAAGCGCGACGGAATGGCCTGCTGGAACAGGTCCAGCGATGTGCCACTCGGCATGGCGGCGGTGATCGCCGTGATGGTTGGGTCTTTCAGCGCCAGCTCGACAAGCGCTTCGCCGAACACCTCCTGATACTTCGGCTTTGCAGGCTTGCCGGGCGCGTTGATGTTCTTGCCGGTCTCGATGTCGAAGCCGCCCGCGCTGGCGTGCCACTTGGGCTGGTTATCCTCGGCGGGCTTGAACCCTTTGCCTTTCGTAGTGATGACGTGCAGCAACTTCGGATGGTGCAGCGTACGCATTTCACGCAGCGCCTTGGTGAGCTGCTCGATGTTGTGGCCGTCGATCGGGCCAAAGTAGCGGAATCCGAGCGCCTCGAAGTACGCGCCGGGGGTGAAGGCTGCCTTGATGCCATCCTCGATGCGGTGCACGGCGGTCTTTGCTGTGTCACCGAAGTCGTTATTCAGTAGCGAGATACTGTCCCAGACGAACTTTCTCAGCCGGTTGTAGGTCTTGTTCAGGGTGAGGTTGACCAGGTAGTCCTTCAGACCGCCGGTGCTTGGCGAAATTGCCATCTGGTTGTCGTTCAGGATGACCAGCACGTCCGATTTCGTATCGCCGAGGTGGTTCATCGCCTCGAAGGCCATGCCGCCCGTGAGGCTCCCGTCGCCGATGATCGCCACCACCTTCTCCTTCCGCCCGGCCAGGTCACGCGCCGCGGCCATGCCCGCCGCCGCCGAAATCGAGGTCGAGGCGTGGCCGGTGTCGAAGGCGTCGTGCGGACTTTCGCTGCGTTTCGGAAATCCCGCAAGGCCGCGGTAGCGACGGTTCGAGTCCATCTGCGACATTCTGCCCGTAAGAATCTTGTGCACGTAAGCCTGATGGCCCACGTCCCAGACGATCCGGTCGGTGGGGCTGTTGTAGACGTAGTGCAGCGCCACGGACAACTCCACCACCCCGAGGCTCGAACCGAAGTGCCCGCCATTCTGCGAAACCAGCTCGATCACCCGTTTCCGGCACTCGGCAGCCACCAGTTCCAGCTCGTGAAAGCTGAGCTTTTTGAGGTCGGCAGGCGAGTGGATAGCCGAAAGCAGCGGATAGGCCTGTACTATCGCCGCCGAGGTCGCAACGAGGTCAGTCATAGATGACGGGGATGATGTTAATGCGGAAGTACTTGTGTTTTTCTCTAACCTCCCGGATCGTCTCACGGTTCCTGCAAGAAGCGTTTGATCAGACGCCACTCCCCCACTTCTTCAACATCGAAATCGGCTAAACCGGATAAATATCGTCCGTTATCATTCGTCGTACATTTCCGGATGATGGACGGAATCAACATCGATTTTTTCAACCCGATTTCGATTTCGCTTATTCGCCCTGGATGTGAACGAGAACCTCGCGCTTCGGTCTCGGGCCGTCGAGTTCGATGAAGAAAACCGACTGCCATTCGCCGAGCATCAGCTTTCCTCCGGAAAAAGGAATCGTTTCGGAGCTGTTCATCAACATGCCGAGCAGATGCGAGTGCGCGTTGTCGCGCCCATCGATGGTTTCGAGGTTATGCAGCCAGTCGCCATCCTTCGGGACGAAACGCTTCAGAAAAGTGGCCATGTCCTGCTGCAATCGCTCCTCGCGCTCGTTGATGTTGATGCAGGCGGTAGTGTGCCGGCTGAGCAGCGTGACTGTGCCCTGTTGCAGTCCGGTCGCTTCGAGCGCCGAACGCACATCGGCGGAGATGTCGATGATGTCGATCGGGCGGGTCGTCTGGCAGGCGATGGTGGTGGTATGGAAGTTCATGAATGAGCGAAAGAAAATAGAATATGGTGATAAATTGCTGTCAGACCCATTCAACTGGATTTCGCCATAAGCAGCACCCCTTCGTGAGGCGCGAGGCGGATGCTCAGGGATGAATCGCTGAACTGGCGTTCATGCGGATGCTCCGGAAAGCGGGTCGAAAAGGCTGTAATCGCCGACTCCTCCAGCCCGACGAGCGCCGGATGGCTGAAGCGCGTGTCGATGCCCGTCGCCGAGAAGTTGGCGAGAATGAAAGCGTGAACGCCCGGAACGGTTCGGCAATAGCCGAAACAGAGCGACTGGCCGTTCGTGTTCAGTTCGAGCCACTCGGTACGCCCCTCCTGAAACACCTTGTCGCTGTGGAACGAGAAAAGCTTGAGATAGAGATGCAGAAGCGCCTTGTGTGAAGGCTCCCTCGAATGGCGGATGAGCTGGACGGGAATCTTTTTCTTCAGGCCAAGCAGTTGCCCCTGGTGTATCAGATTCATGCCGGGCGAAGTAAGCATCACCAGCGCCGCAACCGCATGGTTCGGGCCGAAGCGCTCCGAAGCGCGAACCTCGTCATGATTTTCTATGAACCGGCACAGCTTTTTCTGGTAATTCCAGTCGGCGAGCAGGTGGTCCTTCAGCTTCGGCACATTGACCGGCGAGGCGCCGAGATAGTCGTAAAACGGCTTGTCGTAGGTGAAATCAAACCCCATCTGCTGCAACTCCCACTCGCGGTTCCAGTACGATTCCGCCAGAAAGATGAATTTCGGATGCTTGTGCCGGATCGTCTGGATCGCCTTCGGCCAGAACTCCTCGGTCATCTTGCCGGCCAGATTGCCCCAGGTGGTGTTGAACACATCCTTCAGGATCAGCATGGCTACGTCGCACCGTACAGCATCGCAAAGATCACTGATGTGCGAAAGATTGTGAATCATCATCTCGTGCGTAGCCGAATTGGCGTAATTGATCTGAAGCGTATCCGTCCACGGCGGGAAGTACGGGTCCTTGCCGTGAGCGAGATACTTGCCCCTCGTGTACTCGAAACATGATGATGGATCATGGCACTGCTCGTGCTTCGAGATGGAGACGAACAGCTCGGGATGCTCGGGCAGCCAGCGGTTGTCGAGGGCCATGTGGTTTGGCACGAAATCGAGCATCAGCTTGATGCCCATGTTTGCCAGACGTTTGCGGAAAGCCACCAAGGCCTCATGGCCGCCGATAGCCTCGCTGACCTCGTAGGCGGGTATGGAGTACGGCGAACTGACGATGTCCTCTGGCAGCAGATCCTTGAGATGATCGAGCAACTCCGGGCGAAGTCCCCGGTGCGAAGCGGCGATGGCCGCGCTGTAGCGGCTTGGTTTCCAGACGCCCATGAGCCACACCATCGAGAATTTGCCTTCGAGCAATATCTGCAACTCCTCCTCGGGGACCCTTTCGAGAGTGACTGGATGGCCAAGTCTCGCCGAAATCTCTTTCAGCCAGACTCTCGTATTGATTTCATAAACAAGTGGAAACATGCCGGTACTGTTGAAGAATAGTGACGGACAGCCTTTTGGCCGGAGACTTCAGTTAACTAATATAGTAAGGAAAAATCGAAAGATACCGGTATGGGTGCGGATTTTCACGTTTTACGGGTTTTCCGGAGAATATCCCTTGTATATGTAGAAAATATAAGGAATATTTGTTTGTAAAATATATATTTAAAGTTGTATTATAATGATAATTTGTATATGCTGGTGCGTTAGACTTGGGTGGTAATTATGGAGAAAAAACTCTCAGTAATTCTCATATTTTCTCACAAATATAGCATTCAATGTCTCTCATTCTGAAAAAGTAAGATGAAAATATCGATATTTGCATTGATAATAGTTGCATTTATCGAGAAGATTATTGCTAACTGTTTATAGCGAAGGATTATATCTGTTTCAATGATTTTTTGAATTTAACCTACTAAAATCAGATGCAGTATGAAATTAAAAGAGTATTTGTTCGGGGGTTATGTTGTTTCGTGTTGGTTTTTCAGTAATTCTGCGAGTTTATAGTTTTTCATGTATAAGTATATGTGTTGGTCTATTGTAATGAGCAGGGTAGAGTTATACATGAAGTTTGATGTCTTTGATGTGTAAACCGGTAAGCTGAATTTGCTGGTTATCGTTAAATAGTAGTTGGTTTATAAATGATAACTTAAATAACTGTTTATAACTATAATTTTAAAAGGGGGCAGTGCAAATTAAAAAAAGTAGATATTTTTATATTTCAGATGTCAATGTGATGGGATGAAATATAATAAATAAGAAGTCGGTTTCTTGATGGATATGGTTTTACGTAGAGAATGAAGTTTCAAGTCGTTTTGCATCGTGCTAATATTGTTGCACTGCCTGGAGATGAAAACTATTGATGTTATTTAATAAAATAGAATCTTTTTTTAATGATTTAAGGATATTTGGATTATTTATTCAAGTTCAGGTGATACTACAAATTATTTTCCTTGATTTAACCTTTAATTATCCTTTGTCAGGATGCTTCAAATTATTAGAAATATTTATTTTTCTTTGGGTAGAAGCAAAAGATATAAATTATTAATTTTGCTTTTTGCTAATTTGTTTAGCTGGTGTTTATAGATATTGCATGTCTTTTTTCTACTGAGATATGAGATTCATATTTATTAATGAATAAAATTACATTTGGGAGGGATGCACTATTCAGTTTCCCTGTTTGTCATTTCTCATATTGGTCAAAATAAAAAAATAAATGACAACTATGAAAATAAATAAAGAATTTATTAGAAAATACTCGAAGCCTGAAAACTCGATATCCAAACACCGAAAAGAGTTTTTATCGATGATGTCGCATGAGTTTCGAGCACCCCTTGCAGTAATTCAGGGAAGTCTTGATTTGCTCGAAGAAACGATGATATGCGATCCATCACAAGACGGACTGATTGAAATACAAAAAATAAAACGCGCTCTCGGGAGGGTTAATGACCTTTTAAAAATCTTTATCGAAAGAGAGAGAGAGAGTTATGTTTTCAATAATAAGCATCTCAATTTAACAAGTATAGAAAATTATTTTGAGATTCTGTTAGATAAAGTACGAATCATTTGGCCTGATCGTACGTTTTTAATCAGCTCATTGAACTGTACGGGTTCTATTTATGTGGATGCTGCATACTTGAATATTGCGTTTGTAAATTTATTTGAAAACGCTGCTAAATACTCTTTACCTCAAACAGAAGTATTGATCGAATATTATGCCAAGAACGGGTTTTTATTTATCAGCATTGTCAATCAAACAGATTTTGCGGATTCAGAAGAACTGAAGCATTATTTTGAAAAATTTTATCGCGGCAAGAAAAGCAAAGACTCAAGACCTGGTGATGGAATAGGCTTATGGCTTGCTTGCAGGATAGTAGAACAACAAGGAGGTGCCGTATCGCTTGATTTTTATGATGGTCGTTTTAAGGTGAGTGTATGTTTCCCTCTTAACAATTTTATAGTACAAAGAGAACAGGTTAATAAAGAAATAATTTACAAAATCTAAATAATATACTGAAATGTCAACGATTTCAAAGTCATGTGTTATGCGCACAGTTATCGTCGAAGATGATTACGATTTTCGAGATAGTCTCGCAAAGTATTTGCGTGGTAAAGGGTATGATGTGACTGCCTTTGGCTCAGCAGTAGAACTCTATGAGGCGATAGCAAAAAATGTTTATGATGTCGCTATTATTGATCTTGGGTTGCCTGATCAGGATGGATTGGTGATTTCAAATTATCTTCGAAAGAACACAAAAACTCGAACTCTAATAATTTCAGGTCGCTCTTCAGTTGAAGACAGAATTCGCGGTTACGAGTCAGGAGCAGGTATTTATCTTGTGAAGCCAGTTGATTTTCGGGAAATATTCTCTGCAGCGACTGCTCTTATGCAGGTTGATACTTCTGCCAATAAAATGTTAGATGATAAACAGATAAATCATCATTCCGGGAAGTGGATTCTAAAAGCTGAAGAGTGGATGCTTATCACTCCCGAAGAAAATACGTTACGCTTAACCGCAAAAGAGTATATGCTACTCGAACGGCTTGCAAGGGAACCTCAAAAAGGGGTGGTTTCGAGAGAGGCGCTTCTACGCCTTTTAGATTATCAGAAAGATAAATATGGAAACCACTCACTTGAGTCGCTTGTCTATCGATTAAGAAAAAAAATATCACCATCACTTGAGACGCCGATAAAAACGGCGAATGCTTTGGGATACAGTTTTATTGCAAATATTGAAATGCAATGATCTTTTTAACAGTATTTGTTTGAAATTCATTGACTAAAAAAGTGCCGCCGTTTAAATAACCACATTATTCATAAAGTTATCGGGTATGCACTCGATGGATTTCTCTTGATGTAAAAACGTTATGATCATGTGTCTTTAGATCAAACGGTGGCACGATCATTATTTTAGTGACACAGAGAACAAAACTGAGTTATTTTTTTATTCAAAAGCTAGAGATGAATACATTTTAGGTTTAGGTGATTTAACATGCTTTAAATTGATATTGAGTTTTTCAAGAAAAAAAGTGTCGTGCGCATCGGTTCCAAAGTGAGTGTACATTCCATTGTTTAAAAAACGTTGAGCCGCTTTCTGGACGGAACGTCCGTAAGTGCCGGACAAACTTCCGGCATTGCATTGAAATGCGCAATCAATATTTAATAGCCATTCCAGTAAATCGATGTGCTGATAGGAATATTCAAGCAGCATTTTTCCATAAATAGAATTTCGCTTGAAAAAGCTTAAAGATTTTGGGATTTTACTGTTTCGCTGGTCAGTGAGAATTCTGCAACGTTCAGGATGAGCGATCATAGGCGTGAGACCTTTCTGTAAAATCGCCGTGATGGAGTCGAGAATCATCCCTTGATAAGAACCGGAAGGTATTTCTATGAGCAAATAATTTGTACCTTCAAGAGGCATCAAGTCGTTGATATATTCTAAAAAATGATTGTCGAGGATATATTCTCTTCCAGCAAGAAGTCGAAGAGGAATGCCTTGCCGATATAGCTCTCTTTGCATATCTTTTATAGATAGATACACTGCCTCATTACTTTTATCAAACAAATATTTCACCTTGTGCGGGGTGCAATATACGGTGCGATAACCTGCTGCAGAGAGCAGTTTGGCCATCTGGATGGATTCATCGAGAGTAGATGGCCCATCGTCAATACCTGGCAAAATGTGACAATGATAGTCAATCATGATAGTATTAACTTTAATATGAAAAACAAAAAATGATCTGTTAACTACAGGTAATTGTACAAAAAATAGTTTTGAATTCTTTAAAAATTACCACTCATGTATAGTCATATGATCTCACGTGAGATCATATGACATAGTAATTCATCGCATGATGTTGTTTATTGAGCTGTAGTTGCATATCTATGTCATGTTGGCCAAAGAACTGCTTAATCTCTATTACGAGAGAAGTCTTATGTTTCTGATTATTATTAAAAGTTTTCAATAAGATCAGATGGGTAATAGAGAAAAAATAGAGAAATAAAATCCAGAGAAGGTGGTGAGAAATAAAAAAAATATCTTCTGCGCTCTTTATCTCGATGCTTATATTTAACTGTTCGTTAGCAGAGGCAAAAACGGGAGACTTGATCAATATTCAGTTTGGGTTGAGCGATATGACTCCTGTTTACGATGGCCCGGCAAAGTGTGGCAGTAATGGACAGTTATGGAACCTGTACGACGCGAACGATGACGTACCGCCTGTGAGCTTGAAGTTGTCGAACGGCTCTTCCTCTTCTGCGTTTGTTACCGTAAATTTTGATACTATTGGCGTAATCAACACGGGCAGAGATGTTTTCGCTGGAACGAATGATGATAAAATGATGAGATACTACGCACTTACCGGTAGTACAGCAACCGTGGATTTTACTCATTTGAATCGTTTTGCTATATATGATTTATACCTGTATTCTCAGGAAGCAAAAAACACAAAGTTTCCTACAACAACATTTACAGTCAATGGTATGGATTATACGATTACGAATACCGTAAATACTGCTGAGTTTGTTTATGGGTCGAATTACATAACAATCACAGGAATTCAAACCGACGCATCAGGAAACTTGAGTTTTGCTTACGGCCCTGGAGTTAATGCATCGATCGGTGCGTTAAATGGCATACAGTTAATAGAGACTTCAAGCCCGGAGCCTGTTCCTGAACCTTCAACTATCGCATTAATAGGAGTTGGTTCCGTTTTTGTCCTGGCGGTAAAAAAAGCAAAGAGAAATGATGAAAATGCGTGATTATATGATTCTTATCTGATCGTCAAACTGAAAGACGTCGACGCTGAAGCAGAGGCGTCAGCAATATGCGGCTGGCTCTATGGGTGAGTCTATTGGCGTGCGCCTGTCCGTACAGCGCCGGTGTTAATGTTACGCATCCACCCAGCTTAAAGCCGAATTAAACTCTCGTCATGCTGATCGCCCCAGAATTTCTCGAACCCACCTGATTGTAATTCAGAAAGATATACGCAAACAAATCCGTCCTGCGCTTTGTCACGAAAGCGCTGAGCCGTAATTCGCGGTCGGTGTTGGACGGATCAAGCATATCTGACGGATCAGTCGAAAATCGATCCTGATTTCGAGATTCGACGCTGATTTATCGCTGTTTTTGAGTCTGTTCAACGAGCGCCGCATAGCGTCTGCAACGTTGATCGAGGATGTCCGGTAAACCGGCAAGGAACCTCGAAGAACGTATGTCGCATGGAAACAGCAATATTATAGTGGGCTGTGACGAGGTTTTCAGGTTTCTTCAAACTGCGGTGCGCAACTCTGGGGCATATCGGGCGGTTGATAGAGCGATAAGGCAGAGCGGCATTCCGGTGGCGCTTTCAGCCGAAGCAGGGCCTGATCTATTGAAATCATGATAAGAGAACACGTTATGACACAGCTCGAAAACAAGCATTGCGTGCCCTGCGAGGGGACGGCAGCTCCGATGGCTTCGGAGGAACTTCAGCGGCAACTTTCTTACCTCCCGGAGTGGCGCGTTATCGATGATTCGGGAACCCCAAAGCTAATCAGGGTTTTCACTTTCAAGGATTTCAAGGATGCGCTCGACTTTACCGTGAGGGTGGGCCAGCTTGCCGAATCCGAAGGACATCATCCGGCGCTCCTGACCGAATGGGGCAAAGTGACCGTCTCCTGGTGGACCCACGCCATCGGCGGCATCCATCTGAACGACCTCATCATGGCATCGAAGACCGAAAAGCTGGTTTGATGGCGTGAGTTCGAGAGCGTTGCGATTTCGAGCAATGACGCTGTTTTATCGCTGTTTTTGCTGATATTATGTGAGTAATCAAACACAGTGATAATTGCCAAACTCATGAACGTCGCGCTCATCGTGCTCGGGCACCTGTTCACCTTCGTGGCAGCCATCGCGGGCCTGCTGCTTGGGTTGAGTTTTACGACCGTCGAGCACCAGCGATTCCCTGTTTTGCGGAAGCTTGAGGGAAAGCGGGTTTCTCTTCTTTTTACGACGGTGCTCTCGCTTGCCATCGTGCTGGTCGTAAATATCACAAAAGATGTTCCACCCGCATTCGAGACGGCGCAAGGCCCAAAAGGAGAGGCGCTCCAGAAAGCGACGGCATCGGGTTTCGACAGGGAGCTGGAGGATGCAGCCGCTGAGGTGAAAGCAAAGGCGAAGCGCTATTTCGATGCGGCTGAAGCGGATTTTAAGCCCGGCTCATATGAGGATGCGGCAAAAAACTACCAGAAATCGATTAACCTGCTGCCAACCATGTCGGCTTACCTGAACGCCGGTATTTCTTGGTATTACGTTTCAAACTATCCCGAAGCTGAACAGGCGTTTCTTGCCGGGCTGCAACTGGCCCGGAAAAAAGGGGATGAAGGGTTTGAAGGAATATTTCTCGGTAACATCGGTAATGTGAACTATCAACAAGGTAAGCTGGAAGCCGCGCTGAGATATCATCAGCAGGCGCTGGAAGTATTGAGGAAGACAGGCAACTCGTTGGGCCAGGTACAAACCCTTGGGAACATTGGCACGGTGTACTTAGATCAAGGTAAGTTGGAAGCTGCGCTGAAATCACAACAGGAGGTGTTGGAAATCCAAAGGAAGATCGACAATCCGTTGGGTTGTTTTGGTTCAGCGTGAATTGGAGAAATCGACCGTTTGAGTTAGAGTGCAAAAACGGAGGAATTCACCATGCGAAAAGTGAGAAAAAACTACACCCCACAGGAAAAGGTCGCTCTCCTGAAACGG
>JAAXWU010000201.1 GCA_013334855.1 Chlorobaculum sp.
ACATCCGCGTTGTTGCCGTGAGCTTCTTCTTTGAGACGCCACATCACGATATGTTTGACCATGAAACGGTTGTTGACTGAGGGTTGAAATAAACTGAAGATGGAATCTGGATCAGCTTGCAGAGCGTAGAGCTTTACCGATGATACGAAACGCTTCGGCCTCGCCGCCGGGAACCAGATCGAACGCCTGCATGAAGGTTTCGGGAACGCGCCGAGGGCGTCCTGACTCAGGATCGACGCACACCCAGAGCGTTTCGGCTCTGACGACAGCCCGGCTCTCGCCTGATTTGGTCAGAAGATAGCGGCGCACTGACTGACAATCCTTGACCCATTCGATCCAGGTGTGCAGATCGAGGCGCTGACCGGCAAACGCGGGTGCGAGATAGTCGATGGCGTGGCGGCGCACGACCCAGATAGCGCGGTTTTGACGGTACTGGTCGAGCGTCCACCCTTCGGAGGCGGTATGCGCGGTGGCGACATCCTGCATCCACCGCACGTACTCGATATTGCTGACATGCCCGTAACCATCGATGGACGACTCAGGCACTTCAAAAGTATGCGTGTAAACGCCTCTCAACAGCCGCTCCCGTCAGCCATTTGGAGAGCGATTTGGCTTTCTGGACATGGAAAGCGCCTCTTTTTTCCCGGTACGCCTCTTTTCGCTTTTCACGTCAGCAGTCGAACGCTTGAGGCTCCCCTTCCGGGCCATTTTGATCACCTGACGCTGCTTGCTGCCCGACTTGATCGCCAGCTTGCGAAAGTCACGATTTTTCGCGGATTTAAGCGCGGCTCTGTTCTTCAGGTTGCGCTCTCGGGCCTTGGCGAGCTGTTGCTTGCGGTTGTCGCCTTTCTTTCCGGATTTGTACACGACGGTTTCGATATGGCTGGCCGTGCCGTGTACTCTGATCGTTTTCAACCCCTGCCCTCGAGCGTTGATGGAAGATTTCGCCATTGAACGGTTACGCTTTCCACCCTTGTGGATTACGCCAACCGATGCTGTCGCGCTCTCTCTGACTGACTTGCGCTTGAGACTTTCCTGCGATCTCGAACGAACGGCAAGCACTCTCGAAGCGGGTACGACCGACGCCGCGGCAACGGTATCCCTGCGCGGAGAAGCTGGAGCGACGACCGCCACCTGAAGCTCTTCCGGGCCGCCGCCAAATCCCTGATCGAACATTGAGGCAGCCAGCGACCAGCGGTCTGTTCGTGCGCCGAGCATGATGATGAGCATATCCTTGCCATCCTTCAGCGCCCGTGCGATCAGACAAGGCCCGGCGGTGGCCGTATAACCGGTCTTGATTCCAACCGTATACGGGTAGCGATCCATGAGCTTGTTGTGGGTTCTGAGGCTGTAGCCCTTGCCGACGGAAAGCTCGCTGAAGACCGCCCGGTCGAGCCTGGCGATGGCATTGAATTCGGGATACCTGATGGCTCGTTCCGTCAGAATCATCATATCCCTCGCCGTCGTGCGGTTCCCGGCATAGAGGCCGCGATCATAACCGGCCGGATTGGTGAACTGAGTATGATACATGCCGATGGCGCGGGCGCGGGCGTTCATGTTCGCCACGAAGGCATCGACGCTGCCGCCGAGATGAATGGCGATGGCGAAGGCGGCATCGTTGCTCGAATTGACCATCGCCGCCTTGACCAGGTCGCGCAATCGCACCATCTCGCCCGGTTCGAATCCGGCCCGGGTCGGCTCGACATGCGTCGCTTCGAGGGGAATAGACACCACATCGTTCATGCGGCCACTCTCGATGGCCATCATGCAGGTCATGATCTTGGTCAAGCTCGCGGGCGAAAGCGGCCTGTCGATATCCTTCGCTTTCAGCAGTACGGAACTGCCGGTCTCCTTGACGATATAGGAGGCGATAGCATCCTCCCCGTGCAGCGGCATCGCTGCTCTGGCCGAAGGCAAGAGTGGAAACAACGAGAGAACAACAAAGGCGAGCAGCGCGTAAAGCGCTTTGCCGCTGGCGGAACGGCGCAGAGTACCACCTGCGTCTCGTTTCGAAGGGCCAAAGGAATCCTGAATCTGTGCTGACATGGCTGAACGTTCTTCTGTTGGTGATCACTCCGGCCATCGGGGGCCGGGACTATACATACGGTACTAAACCATTATAATACAAAGAGCAGACGACAATGCACGAGAAAAAACAATTGAAAAAAACCCGGAAACGAAATTTCAGTGAAATCGCCAGCGTGTTTCATGCCCCTTCAACACCTGTCAAGTCAGAAACCCTGGCGTTAGACGGTATGCCTTGCATTGGTCAGCTTATCGAAAGCTTCGACGGGAAAAGCCCGCAATCGAACCGATGGCGTTGAATTCCGAAAAAGGTGTGCCATCGCTGACAAGGTCGAATACGTTCGTGTCAATCTCTATTGAACGATTCGATATGATATAATAAAAGACATCTTTAAAAAGAAAAGAACAGAATCAGGGTATAAAAAAAATCTTTATCATGATTTTTCCATGAAAAATCCTGAGTTCACGCAACTATTACTCACAACTCGATACTACTATGAAATCGGGGAGTGGACAAGCAATGGTTCACGATCCCGATTGGTCAACCCGGACTCAGGTCGCAGAACACGGTTCAGCACCATTTGGCGTTATGCAGCCGCCTTCGACGTAGCAGATTGCTGTTCCGTGAATCAGGAAAATCGGGCTTGAATATTCCGCAGACGGTCGCCTGAGGCGCAAAAACAGCGAGAAAAAAGAGGCGCATCTGATCGAGATCGATTTCACGATTTCGGCTTCGTTTCATCGGCATGTATCCGTTTGAAAACGCGATACTGCATCAGGAGCAGTCCGGCTATAGCCAGGCTGACCACGATATAAAGAACGACGCGGTAGCGCTCGGAAAAAGGGAGCCTTGCCTTGTCCCCGGCAAACGACGGATTTTCGCGCACTGCGCCAAGCGTCGCGACCGGCAGCTTGTCCACCGTTTCGCTCGTCACGGCTCCCGCCAGATCGTACTGCGGATTTTTGGCGGCAGGATTCCCCCAGAAAAGATACAGTTTGCGG
>JAAXWU010000202.1 GCA_013334855.1 Chlorobaculum sp.
TCCCACAGGACTTGTTCGTCCTGCAAGAATTTCTTCTTCTCTCAACCGCAAAGCGCAAGAGCACCATGAGCTGGGGAATTGAAAACGAGAAAAAGAGAAAAGACATCCTCGACCTGATGGACATCGGTGTGAGGAAAACAATGGCCAATCCAAACTACGTCAACGAAGTGCAGAAAAGCACCAACGGCTGCTGGATGGATCAGATTTACGGCCTGATGCGTTGCGACATCTGCGACCTGAGCAACCAGTGCCCGGTCAAGGAGGAGGAGGAGTGGCAAGCCTGGCTGAAGGAGCATAACATGGTGGTCGAAAAAAAATCATAACCTGACAGGCCGGAACTCTTGCATCTACCCTGCGTTCCGGTTATATTTGGTTCAATGCGGAAGACTGCATTGCTATTTTTTTGTCTTCTCATACCCTCCGGTACGTCGATTTCTCCATTTGCCACAACATGCTGTCCATGAAGTAATTTTTCATTGGCATGGGGGATTTAACGCCGTTTTCACTGTTTTGTCAAGCAAACAATATTTTTGCCATGAGTGAACCTATCAGTTCGACCAGTAAGCATACGGTCACGCCAAAAACAAGCGTCTCCGTGCTGTTTGCGGGAGATTCCGGCGATGGAATGCAGTTAACCGGTACCCAGTTTGCCAATACTGTGGCAGTTTACGGTGCCGATCTCAATACATTTCCGAACTTTCCCTCCGAAATTCGCGCTCCTGCCGGCACCATATCCGGCGTCTCGGGTTTCCAGCTCCAGTTCGGCAGCAAGCCTGTCTACACTCCCGGCGCTAAATTCGACGTCATGGTTGCCATGAACGCCGCCGCGCTGAAAGCCAACCTCAAGGATCTGCACCGTGGAGGCATCATCATTGCCTGCGTGGAGGGCTTCGATGAGAAAAACCTGAAGCTCTCGGGCTATCCGGAAGGGGCAAATCCGCTCGAAGACGGCACGCTGAGCAATTACATTGTCTTTCAGATACCGGTACTTCAGCTTACCAGGGAAGCGCTGAAGGATAGCGGACTGAGCAACAAAGAGATCGACCGTTGCAAGAACATGTTTATTCTCGGTACGCTCTACTGGCTCTACAGTCTCTCTATCGACGTCACGACCGAGATGCTGAACACCAAGTTCGGCAAGAACTCGACCATTGCCGAAGCCAACATCAAGGCGATCAAGGCGGGTTACTTCTTCGGCGACGAAACCGAAATGTTCGCCAACCTCGGCCGTTTCGACATCTCGCCCTCCAAGCAGCACGGCACCTATCGCCGCGTCACGGGCAACGAAGCCTGCGCCATCGGACTGACGGCCGCCGCCATGAAAGCGGGCCTCAAGCTCTTCCTCGGCTCCTATCCGATCACTCCGGCAACCGAGATTCTCCAGACGCTTGCCAAGTTCAAGAAATTCGGCGTCAAGACCTTCCAGGCCGAAGACGAAATCGCCGGAGTCCTGACCTCGATCGGCGCGGCCTACGGAGGCGCACTTGCCGCTACCAACACCTCCGGCCCGGGACTTGCCCTGAAGACCGAGGCGCTCGGCCTTGCCGTCATTCTCGAACTGCCGCTCGTGGTCATCAACGTGCAGCGCGGCGGCCCGTCGACTGGTCTGCCGACCAAGCCCGAGCAGTCCGACCTGATGATGGCCATGTACGGCCGTCATGGCGACGCCCCGATGCCCATCGTGTCAGCCAGCTCGCCGGTGGACTGCTTCTATGCGACTTACGAGGCTGCACGCATCGCTGTCGAACATATGACGCCGGTCATGTGCCTTACCGACGGCTACCTGGCGCTCAGCTCCGAACCGTGGAAGGTGGATACCGGAGAGCATCTCCCGGAGATCAAGCCGGGAATCATGCCGGAACGCCAGACTGATGATCCGCCATTCCTGCCCTATAAGCGTGACGAACGTCATGTCCGTCCCTGGGCCATTCCTGGCACCAAAGGGCTCGAACACCGTATCGGCGGTCTCGAAAAGCAGCATGAGACCGGCAACGTGTCGCACGATCCCGACAACCACGAGCTGATGACCAGGCTCCGCGCCGAAAAGATCGAGAAAATCGCCGATAGCATTCCGCTCCAGAAGATCGATAACGGCCCTGAAAAGGGCGACCTGCTGGTGCTTGGCTGGGGCTCCTCCTATGGCGCTATCAAAACCTCTGTCGAACAGGCGCTGGGTCAGGGTTTAAGTGTCGCGCATGCCCATCTGCGTTACCTGAATCCCTTCCCGAAAAATCTCGGCGAACTCATGGCGAGCTACAAGAAGGTGCTCATTCCCGAGAACAATAACGGACAACTGGTGCACCTCATCAGGGACAAGTATCTGTTCGCGCCGGTCAGCTTCACCAAGGTGAAGGGGCTGCCGTTCAATGAAATGGAAATTCTGGAAAAAATCACTGACATCATCAAGGAGCTTTAACCTATGACCGATATCGATATCGCACAGGCTTCGCGCCCAGTTCTCACCGCAAAGGATTTCGCGTCGGACCAGGAGCCGAAATGGTGTCCCGGCTGCGGAGACCACGCTGTGCTGCAGCAGCTCAAGAACGTCATGCCCGATCTCGGCATGCCGCCTGAAGAGATCGTTTTCATTTCGGGCATCGGCTGCTCGTCGCGCCTGCCCTACTACATGGCGACGTACGGCGTGCATGGCATCCATGGCCGCGCCCTGCCGATGGCTTCGGGCCTCAAGACCTCTCGCCCCGAACTCAGCGTCTGGGTGGCTACCGGTGATGGCGACGCCCTCTCCATCGGTGGCAACCACTTCATACATACGCTGCGTCGAAACCTCGACCTGAACGTGGTGCTCTTCAACAACGAGATTTACGGTCTTACGAAAGGTCAGTACTCGCCGACAACGAAGATCGGTCTGAAAACCGTGACCTCGCCGAACGGCGTCATCGACCACCCGTTCAACACGGCGGCGCTGACCCTCGGATCGGGCGGAACCTTCTTCGCCCGCGCCATGGATCGTGATGGCAAGTACCTTCGTTC
>JAAXWU010000203.1 GCA_013334855.1 Chlorobaculum sp.
GGCTGTATCGATGGCTTCGGTTGTGGCTGCGGCTGCACAGGCTCTTTTTTCTGCGACTGGCTCTTTTCGGCGGCGGCGACCGAGGCTTTCATCTCCAGATAAACGCTGTAGTTGCCGGGATAGCGCCGCACCACGCCGTCATCCTCGAAGGCGAAAACGTGCTCGACGGTGCGGTCGAGGAAGTAGCGGTCGTGGCTCACCACCACGAGGCAGCCGGGGAAGGTGTCGAGGTAATCTTCGAGCACGCGCAGGGTCGGGATGTCGAGGTCGTTGGTCGGCTCGTCGAGCAGGAGCACGTTGGGCGAGCCGATGAGCTGGCGCAAGAGGTAGAGCCGCCGCCGCTCGCCGCCCGAGAGATTGCCGATGGGGTTGTACTGCGCCGCCCCTGAAAAGAGGAAACGTTCGAGCATTTTTGCGGCGGAGACCAGCGTGCCGTCCTTGGTCTTGATCTGCTCGGCCTCCTCCTTGATGTACTCGATGACGCGCTTGGAGTCGTCGAGGTCGCGGCTCTCCTGGTCGTAGTAGCCGATTTTCACCGTCGGGCCAATCTCGATGCGCCCACTGTCGGGTTTTACTCTACCGGCGATCATTTCGAGCAGCGTAGTTTTCCCCGAGCCATTCGGGCCGATGATGCCGATGCGGTCGCCCTTTTCGAGCATATAGTCAAAATCACGCAGCAGCTTCTTATCGCCATACGATTTCGAAACGTCGTGGAACTCGACGATCTTGTTGCCGAGCCGTTCCGCGCCGAAGCCGATCTCCATATCCTGCTTCTTCTCCTTCGACGGAGCGTAGACCAGCGCTTCGGCACGCTGCATTCGCGCCTTCTGCTTGGTGGTGCGGGCCTTCGCGCCGGTGCGCATCCATTCGAGTTCCTGCTTGGCCAGAGCGTTGCGCTTGCGCTCGTCGCGAATCGCTTGGGCCTCCTCTTCCTCCTTCTGGACGAGGTAGCTCGCGTATCCGCCGGTGTAGGTGAGCGCCGTGCGGCCGTCGAGTTCGATCATGCGGGTGGCCACACGGTCGAGGAAATAGCGGTCGTGCGTAATCAGAATTACTGCGCCAGAGTAGCGGCGGATGTAATTTTCAAGCCACTCGACGCTGTCGGCATCGAGATGGTTGGTCGGCTCGTCGAGAATCAGCGCGTCGCTCGGCACCACGAGGGCGTGAGCGAGCGCCACGCGCTTACGCTGGCCGCCGGAGAGCGTGCCCATCGTGGCCGTCAGGTCGTTCAGGCCGAGCTTGCCGAGCACCACCTTGGCGTTCGATTCGAGATCCCACGCGCCGCTCGCATCGAGTTCGTGCGACAGGTCGGTCATCTTCTCGATCAGCGCCGTCTGGTCGCCCTCGGCATGTTCGAGCGCCGTAAGCGCCAGCTCGTACTCGCAGATCAGCCCCATCACCCGGTCGCCCGATTTCAGCACCGCTTCGAGCACCGTATCCTCGGGATTGTAGGGCGAATCCTGCGGCAGGTAGGAGATTTTCTTCTCCTTCGACACCATCACCTTGCCCGAATCGGGTGTTTCGGCTCCGGCCAGAATCTTCATCAGCGTACTCTTGCCGCTGCCGTTGGCCCCGATGATGCCGATCTTGTCGCGATCATCGATGCCGAACGACACCTCCTCGAACAGCCGCTTCAGCCCGTAGCTCTTGCCAATCCCCTCAACCGTCAGTAATATCATCTCTGCCCCGTTTATCGCTGAAAAAGCCTCAATATAGGGTATTGCAGCGGTAACTGTGCGGCTTCTTTCTCATCGAACCCGGAACCGGGACCAGCGCTACCTGTCGGACGTTGATAGACGCCATACCGTCATTGCGAGAAGCGCTGCGACGTGGCAATCCATTTTTCTTATGAATACATATGGATTGCTTCTCCCGACAAATCGGGATCGCAATGACGGGGAGCATGGATCCGATAAGAGTGAAACCGGATAACTTTTTCGATAAGTCCGTCAGGTTGCTATCGGACGCTTTCGAGCCGCCAGGAAAGAACCAGATATGGTTCCTTACCACGTCAAATCCAATGTCGGGAAGCTCTGTTGACCCCAAACATCCCGATTCCATCCTTCAGAATCCGCCCTCGTTGAGGCGGCGGAAGGCGTCGCACCCTTTCTGCAGGCCGTTGTCGCACGCCTTGCCGTACCACTCCTTCGCGGCGGTTTTGTCCTGCCTCACCCCCTGGCCGCTCTCGTAGGCCTGCCCGAGCAGGAAGTCCGCCTTGGCGTTGCTCTTCTCGGCGGCAAGGCGAAACCACTTGAGTGACTCGGCAGTGTCCTGACGCACGCCCTGGCCGCTCATATGCATCTCGCCAAGCTCGGCCTGCGCTTCGGGATAGCCCTTGTCGGCAATCGACCGGAACTGTCTGGCCGACTCGATGTAATCCTGCCGGACGCCATTGCCTTCACGATACATCATGGCAAGGCGGTACTGCGCCGAAATATCGCCCTTGTCGGCAGCCATCTTGAACCATTTCGCCGCTTCGGGGTAGTCCTGCGTAACGCCATCTCCCTTGGAATACATCAGTCCGAGATTATACTGCGCCGTTGAATTGCCATCCTCGGCCTTTCTGCGCCACTCCGTCACCTGTTTCGACGATGGAGGCTCTGCCGACGCATCGATTGACGTGAATACTACAACTGCTGCAAACAGAGTGATTAAAGCTCGCTTCATAATGTTCAGGTTGGGGTTGCGGTTGGTCGTCGAGAACGCTATCATCCTGCCATCAAAGCTCAGATGACGCATTCAGTCTCATTGAAAAAAGCGGAAGCTGGCTGAAGGGATCAGCCTCGATAGTACGGCATCAGGAAGCCGTAAAAAACCGCGCCCCGAGCGCGTTTCAGATTATTACGGCATATCGGATGAACGACAAGCGCCGGTAATCCCGAATCGGCATCATATTCCGTGTCGAGGATCACCGGCAACATTGTCAATAGACAAAATGGATCACACCCCTTCCTGCTC
>JAAXWU010000073.1 GCA_013334855.1 Chlorobaculum sp.
AGTCCCGGTTCAAGCGCCTTGCGCCAGACCGGCTTGCCGACTTCGACGAGGTCGTCGATCCTGCCCTCGAAGCCGAGCATCTTCCAGATGCGGTTGGCGGTTTCGGGCACAATCGGCCAGAAGAGCAGCGCGAGCGTGTGGCAGAGGTTCAGCGACACGGCCATCGCGCGGCCCGCCGCTTCGGCGTCAACCTTGATCACCTTCCACGGCTCGCTCTCGGTGAGGTAGCGATTGGCGAAGCGGGCGATCTCCATCGCCTGGCTGGTGGCTTCGCGGAAGTGGAAGCCGTCGTAGGCCGCTTCGAGCTTGCCGAAGCTCTCCAGCCAGTCGAGGCCGAGGCTGTCCCACGCTTCAAGATCGATCTCCGCTGGCACGACGCCGTCAAAGCGGGCGTTGGTGAAATCAATCGAGCGCTTGATGAAGTTGCCGAGCGTGTCGGCCAGCTCGCCGTTGGTGCGGTTCTGGAAATCGCTCCAACTGAAGTCGCTGTCCTTGTTCTCCGGGTAGTTCATCGCGATGCTGTAGCGTAGCGTGTCCGCCGGGAAGCGTTCGAGGAACTCGCCGAGATAGACCGCGTAGTTGCGCGATTTGGAGAACTTGCGCCCCTCGAAGTTCATGAACTCCGACGCCGGCACGTTGTCGGCCAGCTCGTAGCGCCCATCGAGGCGCTCCTCGTTCCAGGCCATCAGAATCGCCGGGAACATAAGCGTGTGAAACACGACGTTATCCTTGCCGATGAAGTTGATGATGCGCGTGTCGGGATCCTGCCAGTAGCGCCGCCAGAGTTCGGCGTCGCCCTGCGTCTCTGCCCACTCCTTCGTGAAGGAGATGTAGCCGAGCACGGCGTCGAACCAGACGTAGAGCACCTTGCCTTTGGCCTCTTCAGAGTCGAGCGGCAGCGAGATGCCCCAGACCAGGTCGCGGGTGATGGCGCGGTCGGCGAGGCCCTGATTGAGCCAGGTGCGCGAGTAGTTCACGACGTTGGAGCGCCACTCGCCGTTGTGCCGTTCGACGAAATCTTCGAGCTGCTTCTGGAAACGCCCGAGCGGGAAGTACCAGTGCAGAGTTTCGCGCAGCTCCGGCGTGGCGTCGGAGAGCTTGCTCTTCGGGTCGATCAGCTCGGTAGGGCTGAGATGCGTGCCGCACTGCTCGCACTGGTCGCCGTTCGCGCCGGGCGCTTTGCAGGCCGGGCAGGTTCCGGTGACGTAACGGTCGGAGAGAAAGCGCCCGGCCACCGGATCGAAGAACTGCTTCTCAGTTTTGCGGATGAAAATCCCCTTCTTCTCGATCTCCGCGAAGAACTCCCTGGCCGTCGCATGATGCACCGGCGAGCTGGTGCGACCGTAGTAATCGAAGGAAATACCGCATTTGGCGAACGCATCGGCATTCATCCTGTGGTAACGATCCACCACATCCTGCGGCGTAATTCCCTCCTTGTCGGCGGTGATGGTGATCGGCACGCCATGCTCGTCGGAGCCGCCGATGTGAATCACCTCATCCCCTTTCAGGCGCTTGTAGCGTACGTAAATATCGGCAGGCAGATAGACCCCAGCAAGATGGCCGAGATGAACCGGGCCGTTGGCGTATGGAAGAGCGGTGGTAACGAGAGTTCTTCTGTAGGAATGAGTCATGAGTAACGAAAGTCGTTCGATGATGATAAAACCACGTCACCCGGTGGTTGCCGGGTGACGGAAAAGTGTTTCAGGCCTGTCCGCCCTGGCGTCGGCCCGTCATGCTGTTGTACTGGTCGAGCGAAATACGCCGTTTCTGGCCGGTGCTGACGTAGCGTATCCAGATGCTTTTCTTCTGCTGATCGACCCCCTCGACCACGGCGTTGCCATCCCGCACCGCGAAGGTGGTGCCGACGGAGGGCCAGCCGTTATTCCTGGCGTGGTCATTACCGCTGCAATGAGCGTGGCCATTTTTGCCATTCGTTTTTGAAAAGGCGAGACAGCACTTCGGGCGGTTGCAGAGGCCAATCGTGTTGAACGAGAAGTTGTCCCCGTTCACGTTCTCGGGCAACTGCGGCTTCTCTGCAAAGGGGTTGGAGTGAATTTTCTGCATCCAGGTCGAGCAGCAGAGCGCGCAGCCGCACGAACCCTGCGTGTTGGTGCGCCGCGCCTCCTCGCGCGTGGTGATCTGCACCATCTGGATTCTCGCCTTGAACTCGCCCGCCAGATCGCGCACCAGCCCGCGGAAATCGACGCGATGCGTGGCCGTGTAGTAGACCGAGAGCTTCTGCTGATCCAGCCGGAGATCGATATCGACCAGCTTCATTTCGAGCCGGTGACGCTCGATTCTGTTGATGCAGGCCTCCCTGATTTCAGGCTCACGCTTGCGGATTTCGGAGTACTCGCGCACCTCCTCTTCGGTGGCTTCGCGCATAATGGAGAGTAGCGATTCGGCCTGCTCGTTCTGCCCCTTGAGCTGCAACTTCCGCATCGCTATCGGGCCGGTGGAGTAGATGATGCCGAAATCGTACCCGCCATCCGCTTCGAGAATGACCGGCGTACCAACTGGCAGCTCCAGCCCCTCTTTGTTGGCGTAAAACTCGCGGCGACACCCCTTCATCTCGATCTCGGAGACCTGAACAGCGCCTTCAGGCATCTGATCGGGATAGAGTGCCGCGGCCTCTTTATGTAATATCTTCGAAAGTTTAAGCCTTATTTTGGCATTGTCGCCAAGCAGGCAACTGCATATGACCGTACCCATATATGATTGTCCTTTATCTAATCCTTTATCATCACCGCCGCGTTTGTCAGATATACGCAACGGCATCGTTTCTTTATGACGTACTTTTCACTCTTCAGCGGAACGGCCTCCTCCGAACACGCTACGGAAGCCCTCGACGCGCCGGTTGATCGACTCCGAGCCACGTATGATCACCTCGAAGCCATCGATTCGCCGCTCGACCACCGCTTGCTTCACCTCGTCGAGATGGGATTCGGTCGCCCCCTGCATGAATGCGGTAAGGGAATCCAGCCCGCTCCACTCCGTTTTTTTCAGCAGCTTTGGCGACCCGAAGGAGAGGAACAGTTCAGGTTTCTGCTCCTCAAGATATTCAATACGGCTGACAACTGAAACAAGGTAAATCGATTCCCTCTTTTTGAGAACCCGTTCGGCGATACCCGCCGTTCCCCGGAAAAAGAGGAGCGGGCGCTTGTCCACATGCTCGATACGGCCTTGAGGAAAAATCCAGAGCGCATTCTGGCGAGCGGATGGCGTAGTCAGGCACTCAGCGGCGTAGTTGAGCGTTTCGATGGCGCTGCGAGCGTTACTGCGGTCGATGGAAAATGCGCCGAGGCGGGTGAAAAACTGGTGCTTGACGAGTTGCGCATACTCGATGATGATGTACAGATTCTGGCGAAACCAGCGCTCGGTGCAGAGTTGCGACCAGAAGCCATCCCACCAGTAGGCGTGATTGCCGTAGAAGATGACTGGAATGTCGAGTTCCATCTCCGGCAGCTCCGGCGGCATCTGCACTCTGAATGAGTGGAAATGATGCCTGAACTGCCGGCGAGAGTACCATCCAAACCAGCGTGTATAAGCCCAGCTCCGGCGAACCTTCAGCATGGGCTACGGTTACGCGAAGGCTTTTCTCATGCGGTTGACCGCCTCGGTCAGTTCCTCGATGGAGGCCGCGTAGGAGAGGCGCAGGTTCTCCGGCGCGCCGAAGGCGTCACCCGGCACGGTGGCGACGTAGTGCTCCTTGAGCAGATACTCGGCGATGTCCGCCGAATCCTTCATCACCTTGCCGCCAAAGGTTTTACCAAGCAATCCCTTGATAGACGGGAAGATGTAGAACGCCCCCTCCGGCAGAGCGGTCTGGATGCCGGGAATGGTGTTCAGCTCGCGGAACATGAAGTCACGACGCTTCTCGAACTCCTGGCGGCGCTCCTCGACGATCGACTGGTCGCCATCGAGGGCGGCCACGGCGGCTTTCTGCGCGATGGAGTTGGCGTTCGAGGTGGTCTGCGACTGAATCTTGTCGCAGGCGTCGATGATCCATTTCGGCGCGGCAAGGTAACCGATGCGCCAGCCGGTCATCGAGTAGCTCTTCGAGGTGCCGTTCGAGACGATCACCCAGGGCTTCATCTCCGGAATCCTCGCGGGCGAGAAGGGACGCACGCCGCCGTAACAGATCATGTCGTACATCTCGTCGGAGATAACGAAAATCTCCTTGCCCTCGATCACCTTCATGAGATCGCGAACCTCGGCCTCGTTGTAAACCGAGCCGGTCGGGTTGGAGGGCGAATTCAGCACGAGAATCCGGGTCTTCGGCGTGATGGCCGCCGAGAGCTGCTCCGGCGTCAGCTTGTAGTTCGATTCGAGCGTGGTATCGACAATGACCGGCGTCGCTCCAGCCAGGCGGGCCATCTCCGGGAAGCTCACCCAGTAAGGCGCGGGCACGATCACCTCGTCACCCTCGTCGCAGAGCGCAAGGAAGGTGTTGGCGAGCGTCTGCTTGCCGCCGTTGCTGACGATGATTTCGTTCTCGACGTATTCGAGGCCGTTGTCGCGTGAAAGCTTGCGGATGATCGCTTTTTTCAGCTCCGGAATTCCGCCGTTTGCCGTATATCGGGTGAAGCCGGAACGGATCGCCTCGATGCCCGCCTCGCACACATTGTCCGGTGTCGGGAAATCCGGCTCGCCCGCCGAAAGGCTCACGATATCCTTGCCTTCCGCCTGCATCTTTTTGGCCAGTCCGGTGATCTTCATCGTCTGCGACTCCTGCATGCTCAGCACTCTCTTGCTCAGGAATCGATCAAAGCTCTCTGCGCTCATCTTTGTAACTATTGGTTGAGGTTTATTTGAAAAATATCAGTGCGCCCGGCGCTCCGCTCTTTTTTCCGACAGCTTGTCGAGCACGAAGGGATGGACGAACTTGCTGACGTCGCCGCCAAGCATGGCCACCTCGCGGATGATCGTCGAGGCGACATAAGTGTATTTGACGTTCGGCATCAGAAACACCGTGGTCACCTCGGGATAGAGATGACGGTTCAGAAGTGACATCTGAAACTCGTACTCGAAATCCTTCACCTGCCGCACGCCGCGCACGATGGCGTTGGCCCCCACCTGCCTGGCGTAATCGGCCAGAAGGCCGTCATGCAGTACATCGACCTGCACGTTCGGAATGTCGCGCACCACCTCCCGGATCATGTCGAGCCGCTCATCGACCGTAAACAGGGTCTGCTTCTGGCTGTTCTCGGCCAGCACCACATCGACATGCTCGAAGATGTTCAGCGCCCGTTCGAGCACATCGAGATGACCGTTGGTGAAGGGATCGAACGTGCCCGGATAGATGGCTTTTCTACTCATGATCTCCCGATTCGGATGTAAAAAAAGAGACTCGCGTCGTGCCGTAATCCTTGTGGAAAAGATAGCCGCGCGACGGCGAAAAATCGTGACTCGCGTGGTGCTCCATGAGCAGCAGCCCCTCCGGCGCAAGCAGGCCGGTGTCGAGAATCGAGCGGATCAGGTGCTCGTAATCCTCCCATCGGTAGGGGGGATCGCAGAAAACCAGCTCGAAAGGCCCTTCCTGCCGCTTGAGGAAGGCCATGACGTCGGCCATGACGAACCGCGCCGATGCGCCCGCGCCAATATCCGCCGCCGTCTGCTTCATCGTTTCGAGAGCCTGCCGGTTCTGTTCCACGAAACAGGCGCTCTTCGCGCCCCGGCTCAGCGCCTCGAAGCCGAGATTGCCGAATCCGGCAAAGAGGTCGAGCACGTCGATGCCATCGAAATCGAGCCGCGCCGCCAGCGTGTCGAAGAGCGACTTCTTGACCCTGCTGCTGCACGGTCGAATATCACGCGAGGGCAGATGCCGTATTTTCCGCCCCCGGTATCTGCCCGCCTGAACCTGCACTTCGGACGAACTCCTTTAGAAGTCGCCGAAAATGGTCACGCCGAGGATTTCGAGCGCCTTTTCAGCGTCAGCTTGCGACGGCGCCTTGCCGTGCCAGTTGGACTTGTCGGGCATCGTGCCTTCAAAGAAGGGCACGCCCTTGCCCATCACCGTCGTAGCGAGCACCACCACCGGTTTGGTGCGATTCTTGTCCTTGCGGAGATATTCGAGCGTATCGATGAAGTGCTCGATGTCGTTGCCGTCGCAGGCGAGCACATCCCAGCCGAAAGCACGCCACTTGTCGGCGAACGGCTCCACGTCCATCACGTCAGCCACTTCGCCGTCGATCTGCTGGTTGTTGTAATCGACGATGCCGATGAGGTTGCCGAGTCCGTAGTGGGCGGCGCTCATGGCGGCCTCCCAGATCTGACCCTCCTGGCACTCGCCGTCACCCATCAGGCAGAAGACCTCGCCCTTCTTGCCATCCATGCGCAGGCCGAGCGCCGCGCCAACCGCTGCCGACAAGCCCTGACCGAGCGAACCCGACGCGATGTGGATGCCCGGAAGCCCCGCCTCGCAAGTCGGATGGCCCTGGAGGTAGGAGTTGACTTCACGCAGGTAGTTCAGCTCGTCGAGCGAGAAGTAGCCCGAACGGGCGAGCACGCTGTACCAGACCGGCGCGATATGGCCATTCGAGAGGAACAGCATGTCGTGATCGCTTCCATCGCGGAACTGGTGCGGATGGTGCTGTAAAATCCTGAAGTAGAGCGCCGTAAAAATATCGGCCATCCCAAGCGAACCGCCGGTGTGGCCGGAATTGGACCTGGCCAGCATACGGATGATGTCCCTGCGCACCTGGCGGGCCATCTCCTTGAGTTCATCGATGGTTGAAAGTTGCAGATGCTTGCCCTTCTTCTCCGGCGGATAAGGCTTCAGATGTTTTGCCATGATGGAAACGGTGAATGAATGATGGCTGATATTGAAATTATAATTGGCTGCGGCGAGCCAGCCAGGCGACAACGCTAATGAAACGCCCTTAAGTTACATGCACCCGCCTGAAAAACCAAGTCACGGCTCTCCGGCATCTGATTTTCTGTGCCGGATATAGCGGACGACCGTCCAGACGATGTATCCGGTGAAGAGCAATGTAATCGGTACGCTGTAGATCAGGACGTAGTGACCGATCTGGTTCCAGTTCTGTCCGAGCAGGAGGCCGCCGTAAAGCAACAGCAGGTTCCAGAGCAGCGAACTCACCGTGGAGGCGAGCAGCACCAGCGGAATTTTCAGATGCAGCATACCGGCCATGATGCAGATGACCGATCTCGACCCGAGCAGAAAGCGGTTCGCCATGATGGCCAGATAGCCGTGCCCGGCAAATTTCTGGCGCACGACCTCCATCTCCGAAGGCGGAAACATCTTGTGCACGCTTCGGGCGAACTTGTGACGCGCCTCGCTCTCGCCGACAGCGTAAAGCTTGAGGCCGAGAAAGCGGCTGAGCAGATACAGAGTCATGAAACCGGCCACCGAACCGAGCGTGGACCAGAAGAGCGCGGCGGGAAAGGTGATACGGTCGAACGCGAGCAGATAGCCCGCAAGCGCGATCGGAACATCCCCCGGTATAGGGGGGATGATGTTTTCCAAGTACGCTGAGAAAAACAGAATGGCGTAAACCGAGAGAGGGTCGGCCTGCTGAAGCCAGGCAATGACGGCATCGATCATCGATAAGGATTCCCGGATGCTCGCTTACAGGCCGAGTACACGGCGCTTCACCTCGGAGTAGGCATCCTCGACGCCTCCGAGATCGAGACGGAAACGATCCTTGTCGAGCTTCTCGCCAGACTCGGCGTCCCAGAAGCGGCAGGTATCGGGGCTGATCTCGTCGCCAAGCAGAATCTCGCCCTTGTGACGACCGAATTCGAGCTTGAAATCGACCAGGCGCAGATGCCTCTCGGCAAACCACGGCACGAGCAGCGCGTTGATTTTGGCGGCCAGCTCCTTCAGCGAGGCGACCTCCTCGCAAGTGGCGACGCCAAGCGCGACGGCGTGCTCGTCGTTCATGAGCGGATCGTCGAGATCGTCATCCTTCAGGTACAGTTCAACGATGGGTTTTGCGAGCACCGTGCCCTCGGCGAAACCGTAGCGGCGCACGAGCGAACCTGCGGCGACGTTGCGGGTGACGACCTCGACCTTGATGATGTCGAGGCTCTTGCAGAGCATGTCGCGGTCATTGGGCTGGCTGACGAAGTGGGTCGGAATGCCGTTTTCGCCAAGCATGGTAAACAGACGGCACGAAATGGCGTTATTGGTGACGCCCTTGTCGGCGATGGAACCTTTCTTCTTGTTGTTGAACGCGGTCGCGTCGTCCTTGAACTCCTGTATGATGAGGTCCTGGTCTTCGGTCTGCCACACTTTCTTGGCCTTGCCCTCGTGAATCAGCGAAATTTTGTTCATCGATGTAAATGACTTCTGTATTGGTTGTGCTTGGATAAATACCGGTTCATACGCCCCGGTACAGGTAAAAGTTCACTCTTCCGGCTGGCCGGTTGCCTGCTGCACCGCGCCGGTCAGGACGATATTGATCTGCTCCTCGGTCAGCCCCCGCTCCTTGAGGAACCACATGAAGCGGAACACGCCAAGATCGGAGAGAATCGCCTTGGGACGCTCCGCCTCGTCGAGTCCCCGCGAACGGGCGTGCTCGTCGGCTGTACGGAGCCAGTCCTCAATGAATCCCGCCGGACGGCCATCGGTGGTGAAGTAATCGGTCACGATGCGCTCCACATCGGCAAAGGAGGGAGCCGGATTGCTGCTGAAAATCTGCTGCATCTCCTCGGAAATCGTGCCGAGGTAGATGACTGCCTCCATGTCGAGATTCTCTTCGAGGATGTCCCTCGCCTGCTCCTTTACGTCGAACTTTTTGCTCATACTCCTGAGTAGCGCCGGACGACCGGTTCAAGGTGATTGAAAATTCCCGACTAAGTTACGTATCGAATAGTTAAACGGAAAGAAAAAACTTCGCCGGGCAAGAGTGCGCGCACAGGCGGACGATGTTGCGAGCGTTGAGCCTCGACGTTGGGTCATCGCGGGAATCGATGCGGATTGCGATCTCGATACTCCCCCGCTTCCGAAACGTAACACAGGAAATATATCACGATGTACATCTTCAAAACACACAAACAGCTATCGTCACCAATACCGCGCACACCGGTTAACACCTGTCATCGCTTATCGTTACAGATCGATCCAAAGCAAATGAGCATGCTGATTCAGGCGGTGCCGCTTCAGTCCAACGGACTGGCGGATTTCGATACCAGAACATCGATTATAGCACCGCAAGCCGTTATCGAACAACATGAACGCCTTGAGCTGTCAGAAAAGCAGACCCTCTGGATGCTCGATCTTCTCGAAGCGCCGCCAGCGCCGAAGGCAAAACTCATGGCGGCAATCGCTGCTTTGCCTTCGCGTTCATGTCGATTCCGCTCTGGCGCGAAGAGTCTATAGCCGACCAACACAACCGGATGGCATTCGATTGCTGAGGTGAGATACTCAACGAGTTCATGCGCCCTCATGCCCGGCAACGCCATGACAAAGGAACCAGAAGAACCGTTCTTGCCGTCAGCGATACGCCTTCATTCCTCGGCTTTTACACCCTGAACATGGCGATGATCGCTTACGATCTTACAGCACGCTTCCCCCGGAAACTATCAAAATGGTTTGAGCCACCAATAGAATCTTATTCCAATTTGCAATCATAATGATCTTAATATCGAGTTCCATCCGACGATAGAGTGAAGCATATCCGGGTTCTCTTCCATATGTTTCAGCCCTCGTGCGGACTGCGCGATGACAGCGCCGAGCGTATCAAATACCCGGTTAGCGAAGTATTTCTCTCGCAATTCATCCCATAAGTGCTCGACAGGGTTTAACTCTGGAGCATAGGGCGGAAGTCTCACCAACGCCATGTTTTTCGGAATGATGAGCTGAGCTGAACGATGTGACGGCGCCCCATCGACGACCATGATGATGAACTCGTCGTGATGGCGCTTTGAGACCGAGCTGAGAAACGACCCCATGGTCAAGGTGTCCATTTTCGCCGCCAGCATCCAGTCGATAGCTCCGTCCACCGGCGACACGGCCGCGTAGGCATAATTATACTCTCGAACCAGAGCCAATGGCACGGTTGGCCGAAGTGGCGCGGGAGCCCAACATTTTCTTGGATCACTGATTCTTCCGAATCGCGCCTCATCCTGAAACATCAGGCGAACCGGACGATTCAGGACATTCTGCTGGTTGGCTTCGTCCAGTATCTCTGGGAGTTTTTTTTAAACTCCTCTTGAGCCTCGGCATCTTTTTTCGGATGAAAGGTATCCGGCTCAACCTTGCGCCAGCCATGTCGGGCAAGCATTCGGTACATCGTGGAGAGCGAAATTTTCCGATCCAATCTTTTTTCCAGTTCGGCATGCATGGGTGGAACCACCAAAACGCCCCCGCGTTCAGCTTTCGCGCTCCATTCGGCCAGAAAAGCTTCCTCTTCTGGTATGCTGAGGAGTTGACGCCGCCGACCGCCCCATGGAGCTTTCTGGCTCGCCGTTCCGGCAACCTGCTCTCGAATGCTTCGCTGCAACCGGACGACGGTCGCCACGCCAACGCCAAGCACTTTTGCCGTTTCCGCACAGGTGATATTGCAGACGTTCGGAAGCATAATGCTCAGGCCCGCCCTCAGTTCGCGAGCCGTGTCGGCCTCCTGCACAAGCTTTTGCGCCTGGGCAAGGACTTGTTCGGTTACTTTTGCTGGTCGAGCCATCTTCTGTTTGACTTTGAGTTGTTGATTCATGAACAACGACAAGACAAATAGAAGTTATATTATAATTATCTTGATTGCAAATTGGAATAAGAGGTCAGTCTCCGACGCGAACACCTTGTGTTTTCCGTCCTCGCCCACGTATGTGTTGATCGCAGTTTCGAGAATGAAGATGTTCACCAATAGCATGATTTTTTGGTCATCCATCTGGGTGGCTAAGTACCTTAACTCAGGCTTCAACTCAATGGCTTTTCAATCAACTCAGGGTGAATATGGCCAGCAAATTTATTGCGAAGATACTTGGCAAATTCGTAGTTCCGCTGGCTTTCGGAAAACACAGCAGAAAGCGTTTTGTGTTCCTTGTAAAGATATCGAACCGTTCGCTCGAAATCGACCATGTTGGCAAGCGCAAGAAATGCGTTCTTGAGACAAACAATTCCAGACATATCAGAAATACCCATCT
>JAAXWU010000204.1 GCA_013334855.1 Chlorobaculum sp.
ATTGTGGCCGTGCATAGGACTATAGCAGGATTGTACAGCTTGATACGTCAGAATATAGCTTTTTCTTTCAATGAAAGTATATTTTGACAGAAGAATTACCCTGAAAGATGATGTAAGAAAATCAGGAAAGGGTGCCGTGCGCAGAGGTCGAAGGATGATGCAACGGGAATTGCGTATATTGCCCGTCAATTCAACATAAGCTTTATCCATCAACCTTATCAGCCTGATCAATGAAGAGAGTGCTTGTGGCCGGGGCGACCGGTTACCTTGGCCGTTATGCGGTGCAGGAGTTCAAGAATCGAGGATACCGGGTGCGTGCGCTGGTGCGCAATCCCGAGAAGTTCAAAAAGCCCGGGCCGTTTTTCGCGCCGCAGATCGACACGCTCGTTGACGAGGTGGTCTTTGGCGACGCCACCAAGCCCGAAACCATCGTCGGCCTGTGTGACGGCATCGACGTGGTCTTTTCGTCGCTCGGCATGATCAAGCCCGACTTCGAGCACACCAACTTCGACGTGGATTATCAGGGCAACATGAACATTCTTGCCGAGGCGCTCAAAGCCGGGGTGAAGAAGTTCGTCTACGTCTCAGTCTTCGACGCGCATCGCATGATGAACATTCCCAACGTGCAGGCGCACGAAAAGTTCGTCCGCGAGTTGCAGGCGGCAAAGATCGAGAGCACGATCATCCGCCCGAATGCCTTCTACTCGGAGATTGGCCAGTTCGTCGCCCGCGCCCGCCGCGGCTACATGATCTGGGTCGGCGACGGCTACCAGCGCCATAACCCGATCCACGGCGCTGATCTCGCCAAGGTGTGCGCCGACGCGGTTGACAGCAGCGAGCGCGAGATCGAGGTTGGCGGCCCGGAGGTCTTCACCTACCAGGAGATGGTCGATCTGGCCTGCGAAATCGCCGGAACCAAACCTGCGTTGATACCGCTGCCCTTCTGGCTGGCTGATGGCCTCGTCGGAATTGTCGGCCTCTTTAACCGCGACGTGGCCGACGTGGCGCTGTTTGCCACCACGCTCAGCAAGATGGACATCGTTTCGCCGAAATACGGCACCCACCGCCTGCGCGACTTCTTCAACGAGTGCAAGAACCTTCCGGTGTGAATAGAAATCTGTCGCTGTAGAACGCATGAAGCCGGATAACCTCCGGCTTCGTGTGTTTATGATTTGAAATCAGGTGATCTCGATAGCTATCGGCCAGAACAGGGAAGCCGGACCCAATACAAAATCGCCATCCTCGCGAGATTGACTGAGGTAAATCAGACGCTCTACGACGAACTCCGTGAATACCGTATCGGCAACCACATCAGGTTGGAAAAGGAAAAGATCGGCTTCGCTACATTTCTGTTGACATAAAGTGACTTCTTACGGATTTGATAGATTTTTTCGACATAGTCTCAAGCGCGGTTTGAATGTCGGAAAGAATTTCAACGCTTTCCGCAAACGACAAGCTCATCAAATAACGGACAACCATTCATAACGGAAAATAGTTGAGAACGCTCCCGGAATCTTCGATATGAAACGGGAGCCGAAACCAGTCGATCCGCCATCGGATCCTGAAAAGCTCTACACCGGGACAGGTCGGCTCAAGTTTCAGTTGGATTGGCTTTAAAATAAAGTCGGACCCTACCTGTGAAGCTGCGTAAAAGTTTGGATCAGCGACGATGAGTCGTTGCTGGTATCAAGCCAATGCCAACCGGTCGACGTCAATCGCACGAGTCATTACGGGAAACCGAAACAGCTTTTGCCCAACGACGATGACCAGTTGCTGATGCGCCTGTTCGATCTGGCGTTCACGCTGCATCCCTTTTACGGCAGCCGACGGATGAAGCAGATTCTGATAAAAAAAGGGAATACTGTCAACCGGAAACGGGTGCAGCGCTTGATGAGGCAACCTGGACTGCCGGGCATGGCTCCCGGGCCAAACACCAGCAAGCCGGATCCGAAGCACAAGATTTATCCGTATCTGTTGCGAGGCATGACGGTGACGCGCCCCAGGCAGGTCTGGTCGATCGACATCACGTATTGCCCGCTGCCGCAAGGGTTTATGTATCTGGTGGTCATCATCGACTGGTACTCGCGCAAGGTGCTGGCATGGCGGCTGTCAAACTCGATGGAGAGCAGTTTTTGCGTGGATTGTGTTGAGGAGGCGTTCCGAAACTACGGCATTCCGTAAATCTTCAACAGCGATCAGGGTTCGCAATTCACCAGTGACGTATTTATTGGAGCGCTTAAGCGGTATCCGACGCTTCGCATCAGCATGGACGGTCGCGGCAGGGCGCGCTGGACAACATCTTCGTCGAACGGCTCTTGAGGAGCGTCAAGCATGAAGACCTCTACCTGAAAGGGTATGCGACGCCGGTTGAATTGAAGCAGAGGTTGGCGAAGTACTTTCGCCTGTACAAAAGCGAACGCCCGCATCAGTCGCCGGGCTACAAAGCACCGGACGAGGTCTGCCAAAGCGGCACGGGTGGCGGTGCGGGAATCGTCGAAAAGTTCTCTCAAAAGAACTCCTCTGATGGGTCGCCAGAGGTTACAGCGCAGCATCAATCAGCGGCATGAACAACAGCGAGTTGCCAGCTTAAACTTGACCCGATTTTGTCTGATGGCTGGGGTCCACTTCAACTCAATCAAAAAAACTTTTTACAGGAGTTCAAAAATGGTTGAGATTTTGAAAAATATGAGTATTCCTGTCGGGAAATTTTTATTCAAGCAATAAAAACCAACATTTTCAACTTTTTCCGAGGAGAAGCGTTCTTGCTGTTTTGTTTCGCTGGGCGATGAGTTCGATAACAATGGGGCCAATCAAACCGGCGCTTGTTCCTGCCAAGAAGAGCAGCCAGATGTTCGAGATTCCGACTTTCGTCAGTCCTATTCTCGACGCGGCAGTGAAGAAAACA
>JAAXWU010000205.1 GCA_013334855.1 Chlorobaculum sp.
CTTCACCCTTGCTCTTGATGGTATCGAGACCCCAGAGTACCTGGGCGATGGTTTCGGGATACTCGCCGTTGTTCTCGTCGCGGTGCTTCTGGATGATGGTATCGGCGATCTGCTTGCCGCGCTTGAAAGCCAGCTCCGAAGGAATTCTCCACGGGTCGATGGCGTGGATGTTGCGTCCGGTCGGCAGGATAGCCGCGCCGTCGCGCACCAGGTCGCCGCCGGGGCCGGAGGGGAGGTACTCGCCGTTCAAGGCGCGTACGAAGCTCTGCATCTCCTGGCCGTTGTCGCGCAGCCCCTGCTTGAGGGCCACGCCCTCCTGCAAGGCAGTGCTGATCGCCGAACTCATCTCCTCGTTGATCTTCGCGCCGCCGGTCAGCACGCTGAAGACGCTGGAGGGATTGGAGTTGCCGAAGACTGTTTGCTCGATGAAATCTTTGGTGATGTCATCCACCCTCTCCCTGATCTTCAGCGCCTTCGGATCGCCTTTACGCGCTTTGGTTGCGAGAGTCGAGTAGTCGCCCCAGGCGCGGCTTTCGCCGATGGCCTGCATGATGACCGAGGGCAATGACTTGTCGTTGCCGCGAACCTTCAGGTACTCGGAGATCGTCGTGACTTGGGTTGAAAGCTCGGGAGTTTCGCCGAACACATGCAGCGCATTCGAGATGAGCTTGCTTTCGAGTTCGAGCAGATACATGTAGAGGCGGCTGATGTAGTCCGTGAACGGCTCCCCTTCGATCCTCGGGCAGTCGTCGGTCAGATTGAGATTCTCGGCCTTTTCAAGGATCGCCATCTCGGTTTCCACATCGACGATCTTTTCGAGGCCGCGCTCGCGGTAGTCGTTGAGCATCTCCTTAAAGGTCGGCAGCTCCTTGTAGAGACCGGCGCGGGAGAGCGGCGGAATGTTGTGCGAAATCATGGTCGCGTAACCGCGGCGCTTGGCGATGTTGGCCTCGCTGGGGTTGTTGACCGGGTAGATATAGAAGTGCGGCACCTCGCCGAGCAGCGCGTCCGGCCAGCACTCGCCGGTGAGACCGAGCTGGAGGCCGGGCATCCACTCGACCGTTCCGTGCATGCCGACGTGCACCATCGCATGAGCTTCGAACTCGCGGCTGATCCAGCGGTAGAAGGCGATGTACTGGTGGTGCGGCGTGTTCTCCTTGTCGAAGAGCAGACGCATCGGGTCGCCCTGGATGCCGAGGCGCGGCTGGACGCCGATGAAGATGTTGCCGAGCCTTATGCCGCCGAGGAACATCCTGTCGGGACCGACCGGCGCAATCTCGCCGGGGAAGCCGCTCCAGCGGGCCTCGATGCGCTCGCGTTCGCGATCCGAAGTCATGGCGTTGAAGGTCTGGCGGTCGATGGCGAAGCAATCCTTCTCGTGCGCCTGAATTTCATAATCGGTGGCGCGGTCGAGCATGGCGAGCAGCGCTTCCGGAGATTCCGGCAGCTCGCCGACATTGTAACCCTCGCGGCGGAGGCGTTCAAGCATTTTGTAGATGCTCTTCGGCACGTCGAGCAAGGCGGCGCTCGCTTTGCGGCCCATGCCCGGCGGATAGTCGTAGACCACGAAGGCGACCTTCTTGTCGTGATTCGAGGTGTGACGCAGTTCGGAGAACTTCTTGGCAAGCGTGGCGAGACGGTCGAGGCGGTCGGGCACAGTGTGCAGGCGGCCATCCTTGATCGCGCCGAGCACGACGGGGCAGACCGCGCCATCCATCTCCGGAAGGGCGAAGGTCATGGCCGACTGAAGCGGCACGACGCCCTGCGTCTTCCACGACTCGATGTCCTGGATGAAAAGTGGCTGTGAGACGACGTACGGCGCATTGAGCTTGCCGAGAATCTCCTCGCGTGCTGCCGCCGAAGCGCCCGGCGTTGTTGCGCCTGCGGGGCCTCCGACGAAGCCGAAGCCCATCATATTGATGAGCATGTCGATCTTGGTGTGGGTGAACCACTCGCGAGCGGCAACGTGGCCCTCGACGCCCATCACGAACACCGGCAGAGGGTTCAGACCCTTGGCCTCGATGGCGCGGATGGTGTTGTCGATATAATCCTTCTCCTGCAAGAGGTGCTTGCGGAAGAAAAGCATGGCGATATTGTGCTGCTTGTCGGCGTTGCGGCTCTTTTTATGCAGCCATTTCTCGTAATGGTGCAGGTCTTTCATGTACTCCGGCGCGTCGGGATGGTAGAATCCCATGGTCGGGACCTCCTCTACCTTGTTCGCCTTGACAGCCACGTCGAAGTATTCCGCCATGATGTAATTGAACATCGAGGCGAGATTTTCGGCGGTCGGATGCATCCAGTAGGTGTACACCTGCATCCAGTTCTTGAAGTCCTTTGCCTTCTTCGGAATCAGCGGCAGCATGGTGCGCATGATCTTCAGAAGCTTCATGTAGCCGTAGAGGGCATCCTCGTCACGGCCTTTGACGAGCATCTTGGCGACCTTCTTGACGATGTCCGGCATACCGCTTCCGTCCTCGGAAACGACGTAATTTCCGACTTTCGTCATATGCATCACTTCCGGCATCGACTCGTAGGCAAAGATCGTTTTGACCTTCGACTGCTCGATCTGCTCCTGGAGCCAGTCAGCCTGGTTTTTGAACTGGATCAGGGTGGTGAAGATGCAGTCCGCTTCGCGGATGGCTTGCGCAGCCTCGGGATTCTGGTGTTCGAGATCCTGGTCTGTCCATTGGGTCAGTTCGGCGTACCGGCTGACCAACTCTTTCACTTCCCGCCATACGCGCTGGTTGCACTGTTCCATTCCGACAACCGCGGCAATTCGGATTTTGTCGCCCATAGATAACTGAGATGTGCTTTATTGAGGTTTTTCAGGCTTCGTAATGTAATAAATCCCGCTTTGATATAACAGGCTAAAAACGAGCGCGGGGCTTTTTGC
>JAAXWU010000074.1 GCA_013334855.1 Chlorobaculum sp.
GCCAGAGGATTTCGTCGGTTCGAGAGTTACCGTACCCGCATTCTGTTTTACTGCGGCAAACTCAACATGGCTATCGAACGATGACGTAATCCAAGAAAACACTCTCCACGAAATTCCGCGAAGAACCGAGAAAACAAATCCGGTATTGCCGGTTAATCCTGATGCTGTACTGACCTGCCCGATCACCGGAAAGCGCTTCGAGATGATTGCCCGGCGGAATTCGTAACTCTTCAAGCATCACGACAGAATCAAGCTGATCAAACTTCCGGTGCGCTGTTTTCCACAGATCAACGGGGCATATTTTCAGAGCGGCCTTTGTCTGTCTGCCGTTGAAAACCGCCTCAGTTTCGCTGTTCTTGAATGATTGAATCATGATAACACGGCTATCATGTTATTCGTTGCAATATCTGAAAAGATTGTGTAATGAACAAGACAGTGATGGGGGTCTTGACTCTGAAGCGGAAAATGGTTCTGCCATCGGCTCTCCGTAGAGGGCAGCCGCGAGGGCTGCCCCTACACGTCAATCGTCACTTCTCACTCTTCTCAACCTTCCACTCATACATATTCCCAAGCGTCGCCAGCAAGCTCAATCTCACATTCCTGACTCGCTTGTTGAATCCCTCAAGCTCAGAATAATAATACAGGAAGGTTCGCGGTTGCTCTTCGACCAGAATCCTTTGGTACTCTTTCCAGAGTATTGCCTGTTCTGTTTGCGGTAGCGGGCCGGTCAGTTTTGAGACCACCTTGTCCAGTTGGGCGTTCTGGAAGGCGCTGGAGTTGAAGGGTTTTTTTTCGAAGTTCGATCCCCAGATGACGAGCTGGAATGGTAACGTTTCGGCGGCGAGGCCGGAGAGGGCGGCGTTGTAGCGGTACTGGTTCTGGTTTTTGTTGAACATGAGCGACTCGTCGAACTTCAGCTTGCAGTCGATGCCGATCTCGCGGAGGTTCTGCTGGATGATCGTGGCCGCGTAGTTGCGCCTCGGATTGCCGGTCGGGGCGGCGAGTTCGAAGGAGAACTTCACGCCGTTCTTCTGCAAAATGCCGTCCGGCCCCGGCGTCCAGCCCGCCTCCCGGAGCAGCGCGAGCGCCTTGCCGGGGTCGTACCCGTAGGCGGGCAGCGACTGGTCGATGATCGAGGTGTAGGCGGGCGAGAGCGTGGTGTTGACGATGGTGGCGTGCTCCGGCCCCATGAAGCCGTCGATGATCGCCTGCCGGTCGATGGCGTAGCTCATCGCCTGTCGCACCCGTGGGTCGCCGAAGAAGCGGTTTGGCTGCACGACTTTCCGGTTTCGCCACGCTTCGCCGTCGATGTTCAGCCAGACGACGCTGTCGAAATAGCGGTTGGCCACCGGGATGATCGAAATCTCCGGGTTGCTCCGCGCCAGCTCCGAGGCGTCTTTCGGATTGATGCCGCCCGCCGAGACGAGCGCGTCGATCTGGCCGGATTTGAGCATCGCGAGCCGCGTCGTGTACTCCGGCACGATCATGAAGGTCACGCCGGGCGTCGCCGCCGGATGGGGCAGCACCGAGGTGGGGCTGGCGGCGAGCGTGAGTTTGGACTGCCGCCGCCACTCCTTCACTTTGAACGGGCCGGTGCCGACGACCGGCAGGGTGGCCGCTTGCTGGCGGAGTTCGGCGGCGGGGATCGAGCGGAAGATATGCTCGGCGACCGGCATCAGGTCGTTGAAGTGGTCGAGCACGATGCTTTCGGCCATCGGCTTGTTGAAATGCAGCACCAGCGTTTTGTCGTCCGGTGTTTCGACCGCTTTGTCGAAATCGACCGAACCGTCCGGCTTGAGCAAGAGGTCGTTGAGATAGTCCTGCCGACTGCTCGCTACGTTGGGGTCGGCGTAGAGGCGGTACGAAAAGCTGAAGTCCTGAGCTGTGAGCGGCTTGCCATCCTCCCAGACAGCCTTGTCGTTGAGGTGAAAGGTGACGCTCCGCCCGTCCGGCGAGAACTCCCAGCGCTCGGCGGCGTTCGGCTGGTAGTTGATCGCGCCGCGCTTCTCGTCGAACGACGGCCTGACCAGCGACGGATAGATCATCGTGCACACCTCGCGGGCGAGCGACATCTGGATGAGCAGTGGATTGAGGTGGTCGAAATCGGCGGAGAGCGCCACCACGATGGTGTCGGGATGCTTGTTCTGCGATTTCTGGCCGCAGCCCGCGAACAGCGTCAAGATGAGAAAGAAAATGGCGTACAGCGATTTGCGCATGGCGATCTTGTCTGGTTTCAGGTGCGGACGGGAAAGACGCAGGTGAACTGTTCCACGCCGAGCGCCGTTGGCAGGAGGAATCCCTCGCCGTACATCGCGCCGATCTGTTCGCCCAAGGCTCTCGCCCGGGCTTCGAGGCCCGGCAGGAACTCCTTTCGGTTGATCATCGTCTGCGGCTCGTCGCTTCCCTCCTTGCGGTGGAACTGCGTGCCGAACGCCTCGATGCCGCCCCGCGAACGCTCGAAGGTCGAGGACACATCCACGATGATGTCCGGGTCGAGCTGCTTGAACTGGATGTAATAGAGCAAATGTCGCGGACGGTGGGCGGTTTGCGGAAGGCCGTCGCCGTCGAAGGTCTTGATCTTGCGCAGCCCGGCGTAGTAGCAGGCGTCGTAGACGAGGCGCGAGGCCTTCATGTGGTCGGGATGGCGCTCGTCCGCCGGGTTGCAGATGACCGTTTCAGGCGTGTATTTGCGGATGATGCGGATGATTTTGTGCAGGTTCTCTTTGGAATAGAACAACTCCGAGTCGCCGAGGTCGAGCTGCTCCCGCGTTGCGTAACCCATGCGTTCGGTGGCGAGCGCGGCCTCCATGCGGCGGGTTTCAGCGGTGCCGAGCGTGCCCATCTCCCCGGCGGTCAGGTCGCAGACGGCCACCTTCTGGCCTTCGTCCATGATTTTGAGGAGCGTCGCTCCGCAGGCAAGTTCGACATCGTCAGGATGAGCGCCGAAAGCGAGCGCGTAAACCGGTTGAGTGGGTGCGGTCAAGGTCATGATTTCATATATTCAGTGCGAAATGAAATGCGTAGCAGGTTCAGCGCTTGTCGTATAAAGGATTGCACAATTGTTGATTGCTCGATTTTGCCTGTCATTCTGAGTCTGTTCCGACAGTTGTCGGATCGGGCGAAGAATCCAGAAGATTTTTATAATGTATTGTGACTCAATCAATTAAGAAAACTGGATTCTTCACTTCGCTTTGCTCCGTTCAGAATGACAAAGAAAATACAGGCTCGAATCACTTGTTGTAAAAATATGTTGACACAATCTTCTAACAACTTCAGCACCATTCGATGATCAAGGTAAAAATAGTTCGACTCAATCAAAAGGCGATCCTGCCGGTCTATGCCACCGCTCACGCTGCCGGGATGGATGTTTCGGCCTGCCTCGACGCGCCCGTGACTGTCGCGCCCGCCGCGTCGGCGCTGATTTCCACCGGTTTCGCCATCGAGCTGCCCGAGGGGCACGAGGCGCAGCTCAGGCCGAGGAGCGGGCTGGCGCTTCGTCATCTCATCTCGCTGCCCAACTCCCCCGCGACCATCGACGCCGACTATCGCGGCGAGGTTGGCGTGATTCTCATCAATCACGGGCGTGAACCCTTCACGGTCAACCACGGCGACCGCATCGCGCAGATGGTGGTGGCGAAGGTCGATCACGTGGTGTTCGAGGAGGTTGATTCGCTGAGCGAAACCGCGAGGGGCGAAGGCGGGTTCGGGCACACCGGCCTGAATGCAAAGGGATAATGGACAATGGATAATGGACAATGGATAATTGACAATTATTCTGTAGGGGCGGGTTTTATGGCCGTCCTGAACGCATGGTGGACGGATCGATCCGTAAAAAAATCAGGGCGAGGTTGATCCCCGCCCTGGTCATAAAATCTGAAGCCTTTCGGCAATGAATGGCTGCGATTACGCTTCCGGTTTGTTTTCCGGCGCGGGAGCGGCTGGCTTTGACGCGGTAAGCGTTACCGGAATCTGCTGCACAATCTTTTTCTTGTCTTCGCTGCCGCTGCCGCTACCCATGAACATCGGAGGCATGCCCTGCTGGAAGATGCCGCCCGCGAGCTGGTTGATGCCTGCGCTGACGTTGTCGAACAGGTTCTTGACCTGGCCGGTGCTGACGGTCTCGTTCAGGTTCGAGATCATGCCCGCCCAGAACTTGCCAAGCTCGTTGAACGAGTTCTGAATCTGCTCCGAATTCAAAGTGCTCGTGACCCCTTCGATAATCTGGCCGGAAACCGAGTTGACGTTGTTGAGGATGCCTTTGACCGCGTCGGAGTTGACTGTGGTGGTAACCCCTTCGATGAGCTGGTTGGTGGCCGTGCTGACGTTGCTGATGATGCCCTTGACCGTGTCGGAGTTGACCGTGGCGGTTACCCCTTCGACGATCTGGCCGGTGGCGGAGCTGACGTTGCTCAGCATTCCCTGAACGGTCTCGATGGTCGAGTCGATGAGAATGCCCATGTTGCCGATCAGATGGGCCATATCGCCGTTGCCGACGTTGCTCTCCGGCGCTCCGGCGGCGGGTTTGTTGGTTTCTTCTGTAGCCATAGTGGTGTAGATTGAAGAGAATTGCGTAGATGGTTATCCTTGCGGAGTATCGCTCCTGTTGGAATTTTTATGCTTTAAATATAGTGATAATAATCGAAAAATCGTGTCGTGCGTGAGTATGAAGCGATATAGACGTGGCTTTGCGCGGCGGGATTTTTATTGGATCGAATCACGGTAAAACTTCACCATCTCCTCCTGACTGAAGCCGAGGGCGTACATCAGATGGATCGTGCCGAAGATGGCTTGCAGCCGGACCGTGCCATTGGCGTGATATTTCCGTGCCGAGGTGACGACCGTCGAGTCGAGGATGTGGAATTCGGCGTGGCGCTGGATGCGCTCGATGATCTCGATATCCTCCATGATCTGTAACCGCTCGTCGAAACCGCCGATGCGCTCGAACAGCTCCCGCGTGATGAAAAGCGACTGGTCGCCGCCACGGCAGACGGGGAACGGGAATTGGGTGCACCAGCCGTAGAGCTGCATGAGCCAGTCAGCGTCGTCGAAAGTCATCTGGAAGCATCCGGCCTCCGCGCCTCGCTTGACGGCGGCGAGAATGTCGTCGCGGAACGAGGGCGGCGGCGTGGTGTCGGCGTGAAGAAAATACAGCACCATGCCTGACGCAATTTTCGCGCCTGCGTTCATCTGCACGGCGCGCCCTTTTGCGGAGCGGCAGATGGTCACGGGAAACGTTCGGGCAATCGTTTCGGTGCGGTCGTCGCCCGAGACGCTGACGATGATTTCGGTGTCACCTCGCCCCGTCGTCAACCCGAGCAGCGTTTCGAGTGCACGGGCGATTCCCTTCTCCTCGTTCCATGCCGGGATGACGATGCTCAGACGCGGTTCGGAGTCCATAAGCCGCTCGTTTTGAGGTCGTCGAAGGTGTCGATGTCCGAGAGCGCCGGGAGCAGCTCGCACGATCTCTGGTGCTCGCGAGCGATGCGCTGCGAGTCGTTCAACACGCTCGACGTGCTCCAGGTTCGTTCGAGAAAAAGCTCCGGGAATGGGCGCTTCAGGGCCGAGAGATAAAACCCGCCGTCACGCGCCGGGCCAAGCACCAGGTCGCAATCGTCGAGTTTCTGAAACGCGAGATCGAGGATGAACGGCGTGATCTCGGGGCAGTCGGTGCCGATGAGCGCGACGCGGCTGAAGCCGACGGAGAAGCCTTTCACGAAGGCGTTGTGCATCCGCTCCCCGAGGTCGCAGCCCTGCTGGAGCCACGCCTCCGTGTCGCCGGTGAGGAGCAGGTCGGACTCGGGAATGAAATCGGCGTAGCTGACAACCTTCGCGGCATCGATCTCTGCCGTCGCCTCAATGGTGATCTCGCGGAGCTGCTCGTAGACGCTCAGTGCCTCGGCCTCGCCAATCGAGGCTGCAAGCCGCGTCTTGACGAGCCCGGCGACGGGATTCTTCGAGAAAATGATCAGCAGATTGTCGCGTCGGGCGTTCATGCAAGGTTCTCCGGGAGATTGGCGGGAAGACGATTTCGATTGTAGTGGCGGGTTTTATGCCCGTCCTCAACGGGGTTATGGATGATGGTGCTGTAAACCGATTTCGATGGCAATTCCTGTAGGGGCGGGTTTCACGCCCGCCCATTCCCATGCGTGGTGCCGCGATGCGTCGCGAAGGCAGGACGGCCACAAGAGCCGTCCCTACAGAATATCTGAAATAACAAAAAGAATTGCCGGTCGCCCACGATCGCTCTTTCTCATCTTCCCATCCTTTGGTGCAGCTTTTCGGCGACTTGCCTGCCGCTGAGGGCTGCGCCCTCCATCGAGGCGAGGTAGTGCTGGTCGGTGTAGTCGCCCGCGAGGAAGAAGTTGCGGATCGGGCTGACCTGGTCGGGGCGGTACTGATCGACATCCGGCACGGCTTTGTAGACCGATTCGGGAATCTTGACGATGGTCGATTTGAGCAGCTTCGCGCCTCGCGACATCGGGAAGCGGTCGTGAATCTCCTTCATCACCATCTCGGTAATCACCTCGTTCGGCAGGCTCATGAGCTGATGCGCCGGGGCGAGCACGAGGCTCATCACGCTGCCACCGGTCGCCGTGCCCATGCCCGCCTGGAAGTCCTCCGGGCAGGTGAGCGAGACGTCGGCGAAGGTCGCGAATGTCGTTCCCTGCGAGAACATCAGGTTGTCGGTGTCGGTGATTTTCTTGTCGAACCAGAGCTGGCAGTTGGCCACCGGACTGCCGGTGAACTGGTGGAGGTTGCGGAAGTAGTCGTGCTGAAGCCACTCGTTCGGCACGATTTTTTTGACGGTGTGCACCGGCAGGGCCGAGATGTAGGCGTCTGCCTCGATGGTGTGGCCGTCCCTGAGCACGGCGCGTTTGACGGTCTGGTCGTCGTTCAGCTCGAAGCGCGAAAGTCGTGCGTCGATGAAGATGCGTCCGCCCTTGCTCTGGATGTATTGGCGCATCGGCTCGATCATCGAGTCGCCGGGATTTTTACGGAAGAAGGCGAATTTCGTGGCGGCGTAGTTCGTGCCGAAATATTTGAAGATCGTGATCATGGGCCTAGCGCTGATGACGTTCGGCTCTATGAAGTTCATGGCAAGCGCGATCGCCTTCCAGAGTTTCTGAAGCGAATTTTCAGACGCGCCGTGCAGACGGTGCCACTCGGAGTAGGTCATGTGATCCTGGCTGCGGAAATACTCCTCGTTTCCGGCAAGCGCGGGCCAGAGACCCTTGATGAGCGAAATCTTGTCCCACATGGTGAGGAAGTCCGCCTGCAGGCCGCCGACCACCTCGGCCCAGGGGCTGGGCAGGTTGGCTTTTTTGAAGAACGACTGCTTGCCGTCCGGTTCGGCGTAGATGAGCGAGTGTTCCTTCCACTGGTAGTTGTCCGCCGCCCCGACCCTTTTCAGATACTCCTGAAGCTGGGCGTAACCACCGAACACGATGTGCAGACCGGACTCTATCGAGTCGCCGTCACTGTCTTTCCAGACCGAAACTTTTCCACCGAGTACCTTGCGCTTTTCGTACAGCTCGACGGTATAACCGCGCTCGACCAGTTCGATGGCCGCGCTGAGACCGGCGACACCGGCTCCGAATATGGCTACTTTCAACGTTGCTTGAGTTGCTTGAGGTTGAAGATGCTGAAAAATATTGCAGAATATAAGGATTTGCCGCTCTATCGCGAAAGCGTGAATGAACCGGGATATTCCGCCCGGTGGAGGTCACGATGGGGCGTTTGCCTCTTCTTCTCCCTCTTTGTTTTCAGGTTCACCCTTTTTCTCAGGTTCCTCCTCCTTGAAATTCTGGAGCATTCTGTCCATTTCGTCGAACCACCGGAATCCGAGGTTGAGCGACTCCTTCACCACGAAACGCAGGTCGAGAAAGGCTGGACGTCCATCCCTTTGCGGTTGCGGAATCAATCGACCTGAGGGATTCGGCGATTGACTATCATCAGCGGAGAATTTTCTGGATACTTCCTTCATGACGTACTTAAGATCGGTATGAATTACGGCAACCTGAAGTCTCGATCAGCCACGGGTACTCTGCCGACGCACCGTGCGAGAATGCGGTTGAGAGACATAGATTATTAACTTACATTCTCGTTTGCAAATACCAAGATGCCTGTCAGAATAATGGCGCGATTGATCAAAGAGTTGCCCTAAATATTTTAGGAAAATGGCTGATAAAATCCCCTTTTATTTAGATCAAGCTTGTTTATTTCTTGGATTTCATTAATTTCCTACAAAATCGAAGATTCTTTTTATGTCAGGACACCTCGACCTCATAGACCTCAAAATCATCGAATCTCTCGGTGGTAATGGCCGGATACGGCTGAGCGAACTCGCCGAGGTCGTTGGCCTGTCGATTCCCTCGGTCAGCGAGCGCCTCGACAAGCTTCAGAAGAATGGCATCATCAAGGGATTCACGATGGAGGTCGACGAGCGTCAGCTCGGCTTCGACATCCAGGCCTTCGTTCGCGTTCGCGTCGATTCCTCGAAGCACTACAAGTCGTTCATGGAGCATGTACTGAAAGAGGAGGAGATCATGGAGTGCTACTCCGTCACCGGCGAAGGCTCACACATCCTCAAAGTGATGACGCACAACACCGCTTCGCTCGAACGGTTCCTGTCGCGCATCCAGAGCTGGCCCGGCGTGCAGGGCACCAATACAAGCTTCGTGCTTTCGCAAATGAAGAAAAACAACCGGATCAGCGCCGAGATCGTTCGTAACAACCTGCAAGACCGGCAGGTGCTGATCACCTTCGACGAGAAGAAATCCCGCAAGTAATTACCATCACAAGGGTGTATCAATCACGTTCAAATAACAAGTAAAGGAGGATCTCTTGAGTAACGAGAGCAAAAAAACAGTGGCGTCCTATTATGGCGCATTGACCTTCGGCACCGAAGCCATGCGCGACAGGCTTCCCAAAGAGGTGTTCAAGGCTTTGCAGGAGACGATCAAGGCAGGCAAGAAGCTTCCCGCCGACATCGCGGGCGTCGTTGCCCACGGCATGAAAGAGTGGGCGATGGAGCATGGTGCCACCCACTACACCCACTGGTTCCAGCCGATGACCGGCACTACCGCCGAGAAGCATGACGCCTTCCTCACCACTGAGAAAGATGGCAGCGTGATCGAGCGTTTCTCGGGCGAGCAGCTCATCCAGGGCGAGCCTGACGCATCGAGCTTCCCGTCGGGCGGCATGCGTTCGACCTTCGAGGCCCGTGGCTACACCGCATGGGATCCCTCCAGCCCGGCGTTCCTCATGAAGGGCGGCAAGGGCATGACCCTCTGCATCCCGACCGTTTTCATCTCCTATCACGGCGAGGCGCTCGACGAAAAGACTCCGCTTCTGCGCTCGATGGATGCCGTCAGCAAGGCGGCCATCCGTCTGCTCGACACGCTCGGCATCACCGGCGTGGCAAGGGTCAATACCTATGCAGGTCCTGAGCAGGAGTACTTCCTGATCGACAAGAAGTTCTATACGCAGCGTCCTGATCTGGTCATGACTGGCCGCACCCTGCTTGGCGCTCTGCCGCCGAAGGGTCAGCAGCTCGAAGACCACTACTTCGGTTCCATCCCGGACCGCGTCCTCGAATTCATGCAGGAGGTCGAGGAAGAGCTCTTCCTGCTCGGCATTCCGGCCAAGACCCGTCATAACGAGGTGGCCCCGCACCAGTTCGAACTCGCTCCGATCTTCGAGCAGGCCAACATCGCCTCCGACCACAACCTGCTGGTGATGGAGGTCATGCGCAAGGTGGCTGAAAAGAAAGGCTTCGCCATGCTGCTGTTTGAAAAGCCCTTCGCAGGCATCAACGGCTCCGGCAAGCACAACAACTGGTCGATCGGCATCGACGGCGGCATGAACCTCCTCGATCCCGGTGACACTCCCGAGTCCAACATCAGCTTCCTCGTCTTCCTTGTCGCCGTGCTCAAGGGCGTGCTCAAGCGCGCCGCAATTCTCCGCGCTTCGGTCGCCAGCATCGGCAACGACCACCGTCTTGGCGCCAACGAGGCTCCTCCGGCTGTCGTCACGGTCTTCCTTGGCGACCTGCTCGAAAAGGTGCTCGACGCCATCGAGAGCGGCAAGGTCGATCTCAAGACCGAGAAGCAGTTGCTCGACCTCGGCCTCAGCCACGTGCCGGTGCTCAACAAGGACTACACCGACCGTAACCGCACCTCGCCCTTCGCCTTCACCGGCAACAAGTTCGAGTTCCGCGCCGTCGGCTCCAGCCAGCCGATCTCGGTGCCGAACACGGTGCTCAACACCCTCATGGCCGAAGCGGTCGATGACCTGAACGCAGAAATCCTTGCCAAGATCGAGGGCGGCATGGCTAAAGAGGATGCGATTCTCGCCGCTGTGCGCGAAGGCATCACTGCCACCAAGGCTGTGCGCTACCCTGGCGACAACTATAGCGAAGACCTCCAGAGGGCTGCCGCCGAGCGTGGCCTGCCGAACATGAAGAACACCCCGGAATCGGTTCGCGCCTGGACCGACAAGGACACCATCGCCATGTTCGTCAAGTATGGCGTCCTGACCGCCGAGGAGATCGACTCCCGCTACAACGTCCGCATCGAGCGCTACGTCAAGGGCATCGACATCGAGGCCCGTACGCTCCTGCTCATGATCAAGACCATGGTTATCCCGGATGCTTCCGAGTATCAGGGAGACATTGCCAGCTCGTTCAACAACCTGG
>JAAXWU010000206.1 GCA_013334855.1 Chlorobaculum sp.
TACTACCCCGCGAAGTGATCGAATCCCCGCTTCATCTCCGCCATGTCGATGGTCATGCCGAAAATGTCGGTCAGGAGCAGGCCCTCCTCTTTCTCGGTGATCGTGCCGATGATCGTGATGTCGCGGTGCGCAGCGACGAGGTCGTACTCCGACTTCGGCAGGGTGAAGAGGAGCTGGTAGTCCTCGCCGCCCGAGAGCGCCCAGTCGAAGACGTCCTGCTGGAACTCCTCAGCGATGGCTCGCGCTTCCGACAGCACTGGGATGCGGCTCTCCTCGATGTGCGCCCCTACGCCGGAGCGGCGGCAGATGTGGCCGAGATCGGCGATGAGGCCGTCCGAGATGTCGATCATCGAGGTCGGTACGATTCCCTCTTCGTCGAAAAAGTCGATGATGTCCGTGCGTGCGCCGGGCAACAGGTGGTGGCGGATCGCTTCGGCGTACTCCTGCAATTCGGCCATCACGTTTTTGTCGTACGGCTCCTTGTTGCGCAACTGCTCGATCATCGTCGCCCGTTCGCGTTGCAGCAGGTGCAGCCCGGCGCACGATCCGCCAAGCGTGCCCGTCATGCAGATGAGGTCGCCCGGCTTCGCCCCTTTGCGCAGCGTCACCTTCTCCGGGGTGGTCTGGCCGGTCATCGAGACTGAAATGGTGAGGCCGGAGGGCGACGAGGAGGTGTCGCCACCCGCGATGGCCACGCCGTACAGCGAGGCGGCGTGGGCCATTCCCCGGTACAGCTCCTCGATCATCTCCACCGGCAGGCTCGACGGCACGGCGAGCGAGATAAGCGCGTAACACGGCGTGGCATTCATAGCGCAAATGTCCGAGACGTTGACGCTGATCGCCTTGCTGCCGAGGTGGTGCAAGGGCGTGGTCAACAGGTCGAAGTGCACGTGCTCGACGAGCAGGTCGGTCGTGGCGACCTGAAGCGTGGCGTCGCCGGTGCGCCAGATCGCGCAGTCGTCGCCGATCCCCTCGATCAGCTCCGGAACGTTCCTGAGCGTCGGGGCGGAAATGGCAGCAAGCCGCTCGATAAGTCCGAATTCCCCAATCTCGGAAATAGATTTGAATGACATATATTTGCGTACATTGATTTTTACCCGTAATCCGATCCGGGTTCTTCGACCGGTAACATAGCCAATTTCTCTTTTTCTATGGGTTTTTTTGACAAGTTCGGGCTGTCGCGCCTGAAGGAGGGACTCTCCAAAACCCGCGATACCCTCAAGGACAAGCTCGCGTTCGTTTCCAAAGGCAAGACCGAGGTGGATGACGAATTCCTCGAAGAACTCGAGAACATCCTCGTTGCCGCCGACGTAGGCGTCGAGACCACGCTCGATATCGTCGATGCGGTCACCGAGCGCTCCAAGGGCAAGACCTACCGGTCGGAGGAGGAGCTGAACGCGATGGTGATGGAGGAAATTCGCAAGCTGCTCGTCGAATCGGGCCACGACCATCCGGTCGATTTCGACGCGCCGCTCTCGGCCCGGCCCTACGTGATCATGATCGTCGGCGTGAACGGCGCAGGCAAGACCACCAGCGTGGCCAAGCTGGCGCATAATTACGACAAGGCGGGCAAAAAGGTGGTGATCGCCGCCGCCGACACCTTCCGCGCCGCCGCCTACGAGCAGCTCAAAATCTGGGCCGACCGCGCCGGAGTGCCGATCATCGGCCAGGGGCAGGGGGCCGATCCCGCCTCGGTGGTGTTCGACTCGGTCAGCTCGGCGGTCTCGAAGGGAACCGACGTGGTGCTGGTCGATACGGCGGGCCGCCTGCACAACAAGAGCCACCTGATGGAGGAGCTGGCCAAGATCATGCGCGTCGCAAAGAAGAAGATTCCCGAAGCGCCGCACGAAGTGCTGCTTGTGCTCGACGGCACCACCGGCCAGAACGCCGTGCAACAGGCCCGCGAGTTCACGAAGTTCGTCAACGTCACCGGCCTCGTCATGACCAAGCTCGACGGCACCTCCAAAGGCGGCATCGTGCTCTCTATCTCCCGCGAACTGAACCTGCCGGTCAAGTACATCGGCGTCGGCGAAAAGATCGACGACCTCCAGCTCTTCGACCGCGGCAGCTTCGTCGAAGCGCTGCTGGAGAAGGAGAAGTGATAACGGAGGGGTGAAGCATGATTCGCGAGCTGCATCTGCAAGGTGTCGGCCCAGCGCCGGAACTGTCTGTGTCGTTTGACGACAGGTTGAACCTGTTTATTATTACTCCGGCAACAAAAAATCGCAATCGCTGCCGTTGAAAGATTTTGGGCTAAAGCCCGGATTTATTTTGCGTTATCCGCATACCCCGGACTGAAGTCCGGGGCTATTTTGAAGAGTTTTAATCGCCGGAGTAATAACAACTACGGATGAGTTGTGATGGCTTTGAGGGAATGGAATTTTGACTTTACGCAAGCCCGTGGGGTTGCAATCAGCAAAAGCAAACTTTTGGGCTTGCGTTTGCTGATGGGTCTCATTTTCTGTGAAAGATTAAATTGATCAAGGTTTAAGTGGTAGGGATCGGTAATTCTTGAGTTGTATCTCATGGTGACGAATTTAAGTTGTATTAATTCTTGAGGATTAGCTGTGTTTTTCACTGGTGTCCGGTTAACGAAAAAATAAAACGCTGTAAAATATTATAGTATAGTGAGTTGCGGCGTTTTTTTATCGTTATCGATTTGAACTCGATGGGTATCTTCTGTCATTTCATAATTGCGCAAATTGAAATTGTTTTGGTTCAGCGTGAATTGGAGAAATCGCCCGTTTGAGTTAGAGTGCAAAAACGGAGGAATTCACCATGCGAAAAGTGAGAAAAAACTACACCCCACAGGAAAAGGTTGTTATCCTGAAACGGCATTTGGTCGATCGGGTTCCGGTCTCCGACCTGT
>JAAXWU010000207.1 GCA_013334855.1 Chlorobaculum sp.
ATGAGCGCCGTGCCGAGCGCCGACCAGATGGCGTAAGCCATGCCGACCGGCATCACCCTGAGCGCCAGCGTGAGGAAGGTAAGGCTCAGCGCGTAAAAAACGAAAATCAAAACCGATGGCAGCGGTTTCGAGAAGCCAGCCGAGAACTTCATGCTGGTCGTGCCGGAGACTTCGGCGACGATGGCGAGGATCAGATAAAGCCAGTGCATGGTCTCGTTACTCCTCCTGATTTTTTTGCGCCCGCAGGCGGCAAGCCTCCGCGTCGAGGCATTCGCCGAAGAGCTGAAGGCTGAAGTTGCCGAGCGAGTAGCCGCGCTCCGTGCAGAGCGTTTGCATCATGCCCGCGAGTTCGCCGCTCGTGGCTTCCGACACCTGGCCGCACTTCAGGCAGATGATGTGCAGGTGGTTGGCCACGCCCCAAGACTTTTCGTAGTGGGTGTGCTTGTGGCCGAGATCGATCTTGGTGACGAGGTTGAACCTGAAGAGCAGGTCGAGGGTATGGTAAACCGTGGCGCGGGAAATCCGCACCCCTTTTTCGCGCAGCCGGACGAAGATTTCGTCGGCGTCGAGATGGGTGCTGGAGCGGTAAATCTCACGAAGAACGCTCAGTCGCTCCGGGGTGCAGCGCCGCCCCTCCTCCTTCATGAAGGATTTGAAGAGGTTTTCAACCTTCGCCGTTGTTTCGCCGCCTTTGTTATTCACCGTTGCGATTGCCAGTTAAGCTGTTTTCTTTGCTGCAATGTACCGTTTTTCCCTGAAATCCCTGTCGTTGCCGAGTGTGCGGGGGTCGGTCAACCGTACGGAAAAAAGGTTGAAAGTCGTACATTGCAGTTTTTCAGAAGCCGGTTGAGTGGGCAACTATCAGCAGTTCTGCAGAGTTCTTTAAAGAGGACTGTTTTTGTCCGCCACCGATTCAGCATGGCTGGCGCTTCAGTGCGTCGGCGCAATCCAGAAGAGAGAAGTTCAATGATTTTACCGATCAATACCTACAGCGATCCGGTGCTCAGCCTGAAGGCGAAGCCCTTGAGAGGGGTCGATGCCTCCATCGAAGCGCTGATCGCCGAGATGTTCGATACCATGTACAAAGCGCCCGGCATCGGCCTTGCCGCTCCACAGGTGGGCCATTCGATCCGTCTGGTCGTGGTGGATATTTCCTCCATCGAAAAGTATGCCGATCTCAAGCCGATGGTGATAATCAATCCTCGAATCGTTGCCGTCCGGGGACGCAACTCGATGGAGGAGGGGTGCTTGAGTCTGCCCGGCGTTGCGGGTGACGTGAGCCGCCCGTCGGCCATCACGCTGCGCTATCGCGACGAGAAGTTCGAGGAGCATACCGCCGATTTCGATACCATGATGGCGCGAGTGCTTCAGCACGAGATCGACCATCTCGACGGCACGCTTTTCGTTGACCGCATGGACAAGCGTGACCGGCGCAAAATCCAGAAGGAGCTGGACGCCATCGCGCAGGGTCTGGTGAAGGCCGACTATCCGCTGGCCCGTCATGCCGAGCGCGTCGAAGCGGAGGCCTGAGCGGTGGGGTTGAGAGTCGTTTTCATGGGGACGCCGGAGTTCGCCGTCCCCTCTTTGCGCCGCGTCGCGGCCATGACGCCGCAGTTCGAGACGGTGCTCGTCGTCACCGGTTGCGACAAGCCGCGCCGCAGCAAGAACTCTCCGCCGGAGCCGACGCCGGTCAAACAGGCGGCGCTCGAACTGGGGCTGCCGGTGTTCGAGAGCGACGATGTCAGAACTCCCGGGTTTTTCGCGAAGGTCGCCGAGGCCCGGCCCGATGTGATCGTGGTGGCGGCTTTCCGCATCCTGCCGTCCGAAATTTTCGAACTGCCGCCGCTCGGCGCGTTCAACCTGCACGGCTCGCTCCTCCCTGCCTATCGCGGAGCCGCGCCGGTCAACTGGTCGATCATCAACGGCGACGCCGAAACCGGCGTGACCACCTTTTTCCTCCAGAAGTCGGTCGATACCGGCAACATCATCACGATGGATCGCACCTCCATCGGCCCTGACGAAAATGCTTGGGAGCTGCTTCTTCGCCTCTCGGAGATCGGTGCGGGCACGGTCGAGCGCACCCTTGCGATGATCGCCGCTGGCGCGGTGACGCCGCAAAAGCAGGATGAGACGCTCGCCACCAAAGCGCCGAAGCTCACCCGCGACAACACCCGCATCGACTGGCATCAGCCGGTACGTCACCTGCACGACTTCATCCGCGGCCTCGCCATGAAGCCGACCGCCTGGACGACCTTCGGCGGCAAGAGCCTCAAAATCTACAAGGCAAAACCCTGCTCCATCGAAACCACGCCGGACGAGCCGGGTATGCTCCGCATCGCGGACGGTCGCTTGCTCGCTGCCGGTACGGACGGCTGGCTCGAACTGCTCAGCGTGCAGCCCGAAGGCAAAAAGGCGATGGATGGCCAGTCTTTCGCACGCGGACTCCGCACAGGTGACGAGGCTCCTCGCTTTTTCTGAGCGCTGCCGGGCGGTACGTCACAATTTTCTTCTTATATTCATTGATTTTATTATTCTACGCCCTCCGCCGCTGTGGCGGAGCGGTTGTGTTACCATCATTACCCGTTAGAACAGATACTTATGCCCCCGACAGGAACAGAAGTCGGCATGATCAGAAACTTCTGCATTATCGCCCATATCGACCACGGCAAATCGACCCTTGCCGACCGGCTTCTCGAAGTGACCCACACCCTCGAACGCAACCAGATGTCCACCGCGCAGGTGCTCGACGACATGGATCTCGAACGCGAGCGCGGCATCACCATCAAGAGCCATGCGGTGCAGATGAACTACACGGCGAAGGATGGTCAGGATTATGTGCTCAACCTGATCGACACTCCCGGGCA
>JAAXWU010000208.1 GCA_013334855.1 Chlorobaculum sp.
CTTGCCGGTTACAAGGATGTGAAGCCGATGGTCTTCAGCGGACTCTATCCGGTCGAGTCCAACGAGTTCGAGAACCTGCGCGAGTCGCTCGAAAAGCTCTCGCTCAACGACGCCTCGCTGATCTACACGCCGGAAACCTCCGTTGCGCTGGGCTTTGGCTTCCGCTGCGGCTTCCTCGGTCTCTTGCACATGGAGATCATTCAGGAGCGGCTGGAGCGCGAGTACAACGTCAATATCATCACCACGGTGCCGAACGTCGAGTACCGCGTGATCATGACCAGCGGCGAGACGGTCGAGGTGGACAACCCCTCGAAGATGCCCGAGTCGACCAAGGTCAACTGGGTCGAGGAGCCATACGTCACGATGCAGATCATCACCATGTCGGACTACATCGGCAACATCATGAAGCTCGGCATGGAGCGGCGAGGCGAGTACAAGAACACCGATTACCTCGATACGTCGAGGGTGAACATGCACTTCGAGTTTCCGCTCGGCGAGGTGGTGTTCGACTTCCACGACAAGCTCAAGTCGATCTCCAAAGGGTACGCCTCGATGGACTACGACTATATCGGCTACCGCCGTTCCGACCTCGTCAAGCTCGACGTCTTGCTCAACGGCGAGACGGTCGATGCGCTCTCGTCGATCGTGCACCGCTCGAAAGCGTACGAATGGGGACGCAAGCTCTGCCAGAAGCTCAAGGGGATCATTCCCCGCCAGATGTACGAGGTGGCGATCCAGGCGGCCATCGGAAGCCGGGTGATTTCGAGGGAGACCATTTCAGCCATGCGCAAGAACGTGCTCGCCAAGTGCTACGGCGGCGACATCAGCCGCAAGCGCAAGCTGCTCGAAAAGCAGAAAGAGGGCAAGAAGCGCATGAAGCAGGTTGGCCGCGTCGAAGTGCCGCAGGAGGCCTTCCTTGCCGTCCTGAACATTGACGAATAAGGAGTTACAACTCTGAAAATCAGCATGGTCGCGCTGGAAACCGGGCCGCATGACGTCGTAAAAACTGTCCGGTCCGGCGCTTCGGCAATCCATGCAAAAACAGTTTAAGAGTGAAAAAACAGAACACGACCCCAAAAGGGAATAACGGCAAGGCGCAATCGCGTGAATGGTTCGAGGCCCTCATCATTGCCGCGCTCGTGGCGACGATTCTGAGGATATTCGTTGTCGAATCGTACCGCATCCCGACCGGTTCGATGGAAAAGACGCTGCTTGCCGGTGATTTCCTCTTCGTCAACAAGTTCGTCTACGGGGCCAGGGTGCCTTTTACAGACATCAACTTTCCCAAAGTGCACGACGTCCGGCGTGGCGACATCATCGTTTTCAAGTTTCCCCGCGACAGGAGTCTGAACTACATCAAGCGCTGCGTTGGTCTGCCGGGAGACAAACTTGAAATCCGCAACCAGCAGCTCTCGATCAACGGCAAACTCTTCCCCCTGCCGCCACATGCACAGTTTATCGGTACGAAAATGCCGCCCGGCGTGCCAGATGACCAGATATTTCCATACATGTCTGACTACAACAAGGATAATTACGGCCCGATCCATATTCCGCGCAGAGACGATGTGATTTCGCTCAACGCAAAGACGCTGCCGCTCTATCGCGATCTGATCGCCTACGAGGGGCATACGGTCAGTCTGGTTGGCGAACAGGTGTTCATCGACGGCGCGGCGGCGAATCGCTATACGGTTGGCCGCAACTATTACTTCGCGATGGGCGACAATCGCGACAACAGTCTCGACAGCCGTTACTGGGGTTTCCTGCCGGAAAGCGACATGGTGGGGCAGGCGATGATGGTCTACTGGTCATGGGATCCCGACATGAATCCCATCTTCGATATAGTGGAAAAGATCGCCTCCATTCGCTGGAACCGTATCGGGCTGGTGGTTCACTGAACGCTGCTGGAGAGGATTTGCCGGGAGACCATGCGCAGGGAGAGCGCTTCGTCCGCAGGTCTGAACGGAATGAAGCTGAGGTTGGGGCAATCGATGCGAAGCTCGGCGATCTGCATGGCGGCATGGTTCGGAGCCGTGTTGTCAGCGCCGCCGACTGGCGTGAGCTGGAGCTTTTTGAGCATCAGCGAGTTCAGGTCGGCGCCTGAACGGAGCGAGCCGATGTCGATCCGGTACTGCTGACCGGTTTCGGCTATGAAAATCTGCTTGAGATGACGTTTGAAACTGTGGTTCAGCCAGAGATTTGTCGATAGCCATATCACAGAGTACGTCATGGCGAAAATCATTCCCGGTGAGAGAATGAATGCGGTCAACCACTTCTGGCCGGATATTCTTGTGATTTTCATGGCGACAGCTTCCTGTTAACTGATTTGAGAAGCGGCTCGATGGTCATCGCTTTGCATGATTCCGGTCGTTATGAATACGATGCCGAAATTATAATACTGAAATATAGAAAGAGCGACACTTTCATCATATGACATTTTTACTTTATCGTAGCATTCAATAATTCATGATAAGATCTTTTTCGGAGCAGGCGGCAGAGCGTGCTGAGGAGCCGTCCTTTATCCTGACCCCTTTGGTCAGAACTTTCCAGGCCGATACGGAAACTCCGGTTTCGGTCTACCTCAAGCTTCAGCGTCCGTACTCCTGCCTGCTCGAATCGGTCGAAGGCGAGGAGTTGCTGGCCCGTTTTTCCTACATCGCCGTCGATCCGGTCGCCGTGCTCAAGGGAACTGTTGGCGGAGAGGTGTCGCTCGATGTGCGTGACGAGCGTTTCCGTCCGTTGACCTCCATCGTCGAAGAGGAGCGCGATCTGCGCCGGATCGTGGATCGCTGCATGGCGATGTTCACCTCGGTCGAGATTCCGCGCCGCAAGAACGGCTCGCAGCAGATGACCAC
>JAAXWU010000075.1 GCA_013334855.1 Chlorobaculum sp.
TCTGTTCCTGTGCGTACCGGTCAAGCATGCCGCTGTTGAGCACAACCGCAGCTATGAGCGAAAGCACAAGAATGCATCCGGAGACTCCTGTCAGGAGTACAAGCGTATAGTGCTTAATCTTTTCCAAGGTCAGTCCTGCCGGCGTATCGTTGGAGAATGGTTTCTATGATGCCGCTTGTCGATCGTTCCTCGATAAGCGGCAGGGTTTGTACGCTGCCTCCACTTTCAAGTACGGCTCTGGCACCGGCAATTCGCTCTACCGGCCAGTCAGCTCCCTTCACCAGAATGTCGGGAAGCAGCATGCCGATCAGTGATTCGGGGGTATCCTCGTCAAAGATCGTTACCGCATCCACAGCCTCCAGGGCACAGAGGAGGGTGGAGCGGTCGAGTTCGTTGCAGATCGGGCGTCGCGCGCCTTTAAGGCGCCTGACCGAAGCATCGCTGTTCAGGCCGATTACCAGGGCGTCGCCAAGTTCACGGGCGGCGGCAAGGTAGTGCACATGTCCGGCATGCAGGATATCGAAACAGCCGTTGGAGAAAACAACTTTTTTCCCTGCAGATTTCCAGTTCCGGATCTGTCCGGCGGTCTCCTCCGGGCCAAGCAGTTTGTTGTTCATGATAGAGCGGGAACATAATAATTTAAAATGAGGGAGCCCTCCGAGTCTGTCCGTACCCTAAAAATACAATACGGCATTAAACATAAATGTCCGATATTTTTTCAAATTATCGCACTCATCACGCATATTCGATTAAACGGCTGCCGCTCCATCCCGTTCAGCAGGTGAAGGATGTCCGGAGGCCCGATTGGAACCATGCCCGAACAGCTCGCTTGCCATGCAAAAAAAAAGAAACCTCCTTGCCGACCGGGCCATCTACAAGATTTTCATGTTTTTCGGTGTGTTGCTGCGCCACAGCGGACGTTTTCACGCGGCGTCGCTTGCCCGTTTTGCCGGTGATGTTGCCTACGATGTGTTCAAAATCCGGAGAGGGATGGTCGAAGGCAACCTTTCAGCAGCCTTTCCGCAAAAAAGTCGGGCTGAAATCAGCCGTATCGCACGACAGGTTTATCGCAACATGGCGGAAAATGTCGTCGAGGTGCTTCGTCTTCCCCTTCTCAGGACCCCCGAAGATGCCGCCCGACTGGTTGACGTCGATGCCCGCGCCTTTCGGGCAAAAACGCGGGAACTGAACAGGGGAGCCGTGCTGATATCCGCTCATTTCGGCAACTGGGAGCTGCTTGGAATGGCATTCGGGCTGCTGGTATCACCGCTCACGGTTGTCGTAAAACGGCTGAAAAACCGGGAAATAGACCGTCAGATCAATCTGTGGCGCGCCATGAGGGGAAACAGGGTGGTCTATAAACGCCAGGCTCTTCGGGAAGGGCTCAGAACCCTGCGAAACGGAGGAGTGATGAGCATTCTTGCCGACCAGTCCGATCCGAAGGGCGGCTTTTTCATGGACTTTCTCGGTCGCAGAACCTCGGTCTTTCTCGGCCCGGCTTTCCTTGCCCTGAAAACCGGAGTCCCGGTTTTTGTGGGCATCAGCCGGAAAATCGGGAACGGACGATACCGGGTGGAGTACGAAGAGATCGATTACTCGGATCTCGGCACAGGCAAGGCCGACGTCGAAGAGCTTGCCCGACGTTACACCAGAGCGCTTGAAGGGTACATCCGCAGGTATCCCGAAGAGTGGTTCTGGGTGCACAACCGGTGGAAAAGAGAGGCATCCGGCCATCGGCACACCGCATGAGTTCGTACACGTGCCGTCGGGGCTGTTTTTTCCGGAGCCGGCAGGCAGCGTATAATTCGTGAACCCGGCCCCGATTTCATTTTTATTATCCTACGAAAATACTATATTAAAACACTGAAGAGTGCCGTAAGCAAGCACGCTTCGTCATGCAGGGCATCCGTTCCCCTTTCTGTACAGGCATGCTCGGGTGAAGGATTTCGCCGATTGTCCTGGATTTGAACACCTCCCCTCATGCAGGCGCAATGTTGTCTGCGCCGATACGGGTTCTGTTCGGATAGTTCCGGAAACTTCAGGCGCAACAGGTTTGTTGACGGATTTAATGCGATAAAATAAAGGTGGTTACGTTTGCCTGTGCTGGATTTTTGCCTTCAGTTTGCGGTTTACTGTCCGGTGTTGCAGATCAGTACGATGCTTCGGGACCCGTTTGCCTGAGAGGGGTGATATGTATTTTTTTTTTGTTATTGTTCGCGGGTTTTGTACTATCTTTAGGTATAAAAAAGATTTTTGCTTCTGGTCGCAGCGCGAAAATTGTTGAGGTCAAGGGGGGCTCCTCGGTTTATATCAGCTTTTTCTAAAACGTTTATCACGTAAACTATAAATCACAAATAAAACCGGTAATAACTATGGCTATCAATCTCAAACCTGCTTCTCTTGTAACGGGTTCACTGGAAAGCTGGGAGTACCTCGCTTCGTATGGCGATTTGATAAACGCTTTCGGAGCCAACTCTTCCAGCGCAGCGAGCCACTACAATACCTATGGCAAAACAGAAGGCCGCGCCATTACATTCGATGCATGGGGCTATCTCGCTTCGTACGGCGACCTGATTGACGCTTTCGGCACCAATGTCATCAATGCCGCCAAGCATTACGTGACGTACGGTTATGGTGAAGGCCGTCTTGTTACCTTCGATGCTGAAGCTTACCTTGCAAACTACAGTGATCTGCAGGCTGCATTCCACGGCAATACGGTTCTTGCCGAGCAGCACTATGTGACCTTCGGTCGCTCGGAAGGTCGTATCGACTACTCCGTTGACGCGAGTGCGACCAGTGTCCAGGAGGGCGGCACCATCAGCTTTACGCTCGATACCAAGGATCTTGCGCAGGGTACGGTTTTCCATTACACGCTTTCCGGTGTCAGCGCCGATGACGTCGTGGGTGGTCAGCTTCAGGGCCTTGCTACCGTTCAGGCCGACCACACTGCCGTGGTTTCCGTCACCCTCGCAAACGATGCGCTTGCCGCTGAAGGCGAAAGCATTGCGTTTTCGATCGACGAGTATGCTTCCATTCTGAAGACCGATGAGATTTCCATCACCGACAACACCTCCTACACCCTTTCCGCAAATGCGACAAGCGTTCAGGAAGGCAACACGGTGTACTTTACGCTCCAGACCACCGGAGTCCCTGCCGGCTCTTCGTTCGCTTACACGCTCACTGGCGTGCAGTCGGATGATGTGCTTGGCGGCAACCTTTCCGGTGTTGCAACTGTCGGTACGGACGGCAAGGCGGTCGTTGCGGTTTCGCTGCTTGCGGACGGCAAGGTTGCCGAAGGCGAAAGCGTAACCCTCACGCTCGATGACTATCCGTCCATCACCAAGACCGTTACGGTCACGGATATGACCAGCTACACGCTGACCGCGCTTACACCCAAGGTTACCGAAGGCGATACCGCATACTTCCAGCTCGCAGCATCGACTGTTCCTGCCGGTTCCCAGTTCGTGTACGCCATCAGCGGTGTTGACGAGGCCGATGTTGTCGGTGGCTCGCTGACCGGTGTCGCAACTGTCGGCGCCGACGGAAAAGCCATCATTCAGGTTTCGCTTGTCGCCGACGGTATCAGCGAAACCGAGAAAGTGACGGTCACTCTTCTCGGCTATACCGGTGTTTCCGCTCAGGCGACCATCGAGGATCCGGTGGCATACAGGCTTACCGTCAATGCCGACATCGGCGCTGATGGCGAAGGCGTAGAGGCGGAGAACTTCATTGCCGTTCCGGAAACATCGATTGCCGGCTTCTCGGTCAACACGCTCCAGGACGAGGACATCCTTGTCGGTCTCGGCGATAACGCCGTACTGAACGCCACGATCGGCAACACGCTGTTCGACAACACCGAAGAGCTGATCAGCCCGACCATGACCAACGTGAAGACCGTCAACGTCAATCTGAACAGCGGCGATCTTTTCGGTATCGGATTTGCCAGCACCGACGGCGTCGAGGCGATCAACATCAAGCGTCTCGCCGACAATCAGGGTTCGGCTCACATGGTCAATATCCAGGAGTCAACCGACTCGCTTGGTATCAGCAATGTCGAGACCGACGGCAACGTTTTCTTCAATTACGACGAAGGTCAGATCGAGGGTCTCAGCGACGAGCTTACCCTTACCCTCAGCAATGTTCGCCTCGGCATGCTCGGGTTGACCCAGGGCGACTTCATGCCGTTTGATTCCTATGAAGACGAAGGTTTCGGCTTCGAGGAAATCAATGTTGTCGTCAACGGCAACACCAACATCGATGCGTTCTTCATCAACGAGAACTTCGAGGAAGGGGCCGAACAGAGCGTGACTTTCGACGTCAACGCTGCGCTCGAGATCAATCATCTCATCGCTGACGGCGCAGAAGATATTACCATCCATGCAGGCGCTGATGTGGTTATTGCCGACGACGAAGACAGTTTCGGCAATGTATTCAACGACGGCATCTCCACTGCGGATCTCGACACCCTGACCATTGACGGCGACGGCGATGTGATGATCGACGGCCTTGACGGCGGTACAGTGTATGTCAACGGCAGCGCCATGGAAGGCGACCTTCTGCTTGGCGTCACCTCTGGTACGGCGGCATCCTCCGGCACGCTCATCGAGTCCGGCGCAGGCGACGACCGGATCGTCACCTACGGTTCACTTGGTGGCGATGTTTCCGCCAACGGCGGTAACGACGAGCTTGAGGTTAGGGGCGATTTCTACCCAACAGTCGAAGTCGATATGGGTGAAGGCAACGACGAGGTATCCGGCGGTGACATGCTGGCTTCCGGCGACTCTATTTCCAGCGAAGTTGACCATGATCACGTTCCGGCCATTGCGGCATCCATCGATCTCGGTAACGGTGACAACAGCGCTGCAATCGGCGAAATGCACAGCGCCGTTTCCTGGAACGACTGGGCCACCTACGACAACGACAATGACGACGACACCTACATGCTGGTCGGCGCCGAAATTGCCGGCGGAACCGGCAACGATACGGTAAGTCTTATCGTGATGGACGAGCAGGCGGTCATCGATCTCGACGGCGGTAACGACGACGTCATTTTCAATTCCGAGAATCTTGGTTCCGGCGGTTTCGGCGGTTTGTACCTTGGTGATGATTATGGCATGCCTGCAGTCATGTGGGGCGACTCGCAGAACGATCAGGAGCGCGTCAATATCGATGATGAGGACGCTGAAGAGGATATTCTCGGCGCGCAGGTCTACCTCGGTGAAGGCAACAACACCATCACCTTCAACGATTCGTATCTTGAAACAGTGAACAACAGGAATGGAAGCGGCGGCGACAGCTTCGGCAAAGATATCCTGCTGATGGGTGAAGGCGCTCTTGTCGAAGCCGGTTCTGGCAGCGACACCTTCAACGTGAACTTCGTCAACGACGTCACGGTTGCGGCAAAATCAAGCTGGGGCAGCACCTACAACCCGGACATGCAGAAGATGATTGTCGGTATCGACACCATCAACCTGACCGCAGCGAAAGTCAGCAACAATTCGTCGGACTTCGGCGCGAGCAATGACGCTTCTGTCGAACTCGATGTACTGCGCGTTGACAGTGCCCTCGACACCATCAACCTGGTCTCGCTCGAGGATGTCAGCCAGACATCCGACGAGGTGTCCGATGAGGACCATACGCCGGGCAACCCGGTCTACTTCACGCTCGACAATCTCCGCGAGGCAGTTGACGTCAACCTGACCGCGCAGGAAGCTTCCGGCGTGTACAACGAGCACGTTCAGGACGACGGCAATATCTGGGCTACCGATTCCGGTTACCATGCTGCCACCGAAACGACTGCCGGTGAAGCAAGGGACGGCGTTTACGGTATCGACTACTACATGTACAACGAAGTTGCCGACGATGAAAGAATCGTTGATGTCTACCTGACCGTCAACAATGACGACCAGACCTCAACGAGCGACAGCGACACCTTCGAACTTGATGTCACCGCCGACAGCGGCGCATTCGACCTCTCGCTGCGGGTGATGGACAGCCTGACCGATCTTGGTTATGGCAGCGCCGATCCGGATGACGTGATCGAGAATGTCATCATCAACTTCGCTGATGACAACTCCCACTACATCAATATGGAGAACTTCGGCGACTCCCAGCATACGGACAACCCGACGACCTCGCTGAAAGTGAACAGCGCTGCAGGCACAGGAGAAGTCATCACCGTGGTGAACGTAACCGCCGATACCATCGCCTTCAAAGGCATTGACGGCAACAGCCCGATTGCAGCAGATGTCCGTCTCTCGGTTGGCGAGAGCATCGAGGCAAATATCCAGGATGGTGAGCGCCACTCGGACAGCGCTGCCAATAGCTACAACATCACTACCGGAACCGGCAGCGATGTGATCGACATGCGCGAGGACGACGTCAATGCGTCCGACACGATCTCTGGCGGCGCAGGCCGCGACGTGCTGGTTGTGTCCGGTGACGACAGCCTTGGCAACAACAACCTCGGCGGCTATCCGGCAACCCCCGACACCGTCGGCTCCCCGTACGAGGATGACGACATGTGGGAAACCGTGACCGGCTTCGAGGTCATCACTATCGACACCGATCAGGGTGATGAGACAGGTGGCGAGAACTGGTCCGGTGGTGAGTCCGGCAGTGGCTATGCAACCTACGATGCACAGAAGATCACGTTCGACGAAGAGACCGACGAGTTCAACCGTATCGATACCATCAACATTATCGGTACCGATGGATCGTTTGCCCAGACCCATGCGCTCGATCTCGTGATCGGTGACGACTACCACATGGAAAAAGGTAAAACGCTGACCATCGACTCGCGGATGCACTACGATACCACCACCATCCAGATCGACAACCGTGAGGATGATGAACTCGAACAGCAGGTGGGTCTCAATGTTCTGGTGAACACCGAAGGCGGCACGCAGCTCAATTTCGTGCGCACCGGCAACGAGGACATCGACGTCAACGTCACCGTGCTGACCTCCGACGAGGGGACCACGAACATTACAGAGGGAGCCGGCACCGGTGAAGGTCAGGTGCGGATTGAGGTGCAGGAAGGGTCGTTCGACACGCTCACGCTTCAGGATGGCCTGTATTCTCCCGCATCCGAAGTTGCTTACCCGGAGATCACCGTTGTGATCGCCGACAGCTGGACCAGAGATAACGGTTCGTTTACAGTCGATGCCTCGGCTATTGCCGATACCGATGGCAACCCGGCTACCGGTGGGGCAAGCATCTATTTCGCGACTGCCGGTGATACCGTCAACACCGTGACCATCAACGGTACCCAGAACAGCGACTACATCAATGGTCACAATGAAAAGGACATCATCTCGGGTAACGGCGGTAACGACAGCATCTACGGTGGTCTTGGCCTCGACGAGCTGCATGGCGGCGACGGTGCGGACTACATCTCCGGTGGCGACGGTGCGGACTCCATTTACGGCGATGCCGGCGCTGACGACATCGACGGCGATGCCGGCGACGACCTCATTGTTGGCGGTGAAGGCAACGACACCATCGACGGCGACCACGGAGCCGATGTCATGACCGGCGGCGCAGGTAATGATGTTTTCGAGTACTGGAACGCAGGCGACTCGACCGGCCTCACTACCGAGATGGACACCATTACCGACTTCAATGCTGCGAATGACTACTTTGACTTCTCGCACATCGCAAGTAACCTGGGTTATCTTGGTGTGTATTTTGCAGGTACAGGGCTGACTGAGAACGCAGCGGAAACCAATCTGTCCGGTGACAACTCAGCCGATGGATTGCACTCGAATGATTATCTCGAAGCGATCTTCGTTGAGCATGATCAGATGCTGTATGTCGATATCAACAATAACGGTGATATCGATACCGGCGACATGGCTATCCATGTAACGGTAACTGGTTCCCTGGCAGACGCTAACTTTATTGGTTAATGTCTTGCAAGTCAGTCGGTGACGGCTCGGCAAAGATTTTTCGAAAAAAATGTTTGCCGGGCCTGAATTGAGCTGTCAGGATTACAGGATGACTTACAGAGCACCCGCCTTCAACCGAGGGCGGGTGCTTTTTTTTTGTCGCTCAACAGGTCGGGTTAGCGGGGAATTACTGTTTTGCTTAGCATTTCCGTATGCGTATATTGAAAACGGAGAAGTGTGGCGTCCGCCACAGGGACGGCAAGGCCAGTAGAACAGCAACCCCAGTCAAGATATCCGGCATGGCGAAACAGTTCCAGATTATCCCTTTTTTCCTGTTCACCCTCTTTTTCCGGGCGACGGTGCTCGATGCCGTACCCGTGCGTCCGGTGCCGCAGCGCGATGCCGCCTCCGCCGTTCAGGCAGAGGCTTCGTCGACCGTTACGGTTACCTCGTTCCGATTCAGCGGCAACACCATCCTCAGCGGCAGCGAGCTTGACGCCCTGCTTGCCGGCTACCGCATGAAGTCCTGCACGATCGACGAGCTGCGTCAGGCAGCCGCAATCGTCACGAAAGCCTATCACGACCGGGGATTCCTGCTTGCGCGGGCATTTCTGCCGGTGCAGCGCATCGAGAACGGCGTGGTGGGGATCTCCGTGCTTGAAGGGCGGGTTGGCAGCATCGTGGTGGAGGGCAACCGCAACTATTCGAAAGCATTTATCAGGGAGTACATTCTTGCCGGAGGTACGGAGGCGTCACTGAGTGTCGCACAGGTCGAACGCGCCCTGCTGCTGCTCAACTCCCGCTTTGCCGATCTCAACGTTTCGGCGAACTTTCAGGCCGGCGCCGTGCCCGGCACCACCGACCTGTACGTTCGTGTCGAGGACGGTTTTCCCGTACACGGCCAGCTTTCGCTCAACAACTATGGCTCCGAATATGTCAGCCGCTACCGGTTCGGTGCGGAAATCGGGTGGAGCAACGCCCTTCGGCAGGGTTCGCTGCTCAGCATTGGAGGACTTGTCGGCGACCGTATCGACCGCATGAGGGTTTTCAACGCCGGGTACACCATGCCGCTCGATACCCGCGGAACCATGGCGGCCATCCAGTTCATGGACGGCAGTTTCGACGTCGGCAAGGATTTTGCCGATCTCGGCATCCATAACAACGAAACAGGCATCGACCTTTCCCTATCCCGTCCGCTGATTCGTACCCGAACCGGAGGGTTGAACGCACAGATAGGCTTCAGAGGCTCCAATGCACACTATTACCTGCTTGACGAGATTTCTTCGAAAGACCATACGCGAGCCGTTTATGCCGGCCTGCAGGGTGACCTTGTTCATAACGGAGGCAGAAGCGCGGCAAGCCTTACCCTGACGCAGGGTCTCGGCGACCTGCTTGATGGCACCGCACAGGGAGATCCGCTTGCAAGCCGTGCGGGAGCGGGCAACGATTTTTTTCGTCTGAACGCTTCGCTGCTGCGCCTGCAGCCCATCAGCCCCGTGTTCTCGGCGCTGGTGCGGGTGACGGGTCAGTGGAGCGGCGACCACCTGCTGGCCGGCGAGGAGTGGCTGATCGGCGGCGTCAATTCCGTGCACGGCTATGCGCCGGGCGAGGAGTCCGGCGACCGTGGCTATGCGGTGAATCTTGCGTTGCGCGCCTCCCCGCTCAAAAACAGGGAATTGCTGCAGCTTTCGGCATTTTTGGACCATGGCCACGCCTGGAAGAAAAACAGCGCCTTCCGGAGTGGCGCATCGCTGACCGGCGCAGGGGTGGGTTTCTACTCGAAGTTCGATATTGCCGTTCCTGCCGAGTTCCGTTTCGATATCGGCTGGCCGCTCGATCCGGGGGAGAACTCCCTTGCAGAGTCGCCGGTGCTGTACGTCGAAACGGCGATCCGTTTCTGATTGTCGCCTTGCGGCTGGCCGCAGAGGTCGGTCGCGCCATCATTTTATTTTCTTTATCCGAACCGTTAAAGGTAACCGATATGCGCCATTCATTCCATTCCGCCCGAATCCTGCGCTATATGCGCAAGCCGCTCATCAGCATGATGACTGCCGGGGCATGCCTCTTTTTCTACCCTTACCATGCCTTTACCGCACCGACAGACGGCACGCTCGCTGGCGGTTCGGCAACCATTTCGGTGAGCGGCAACGCCACCCTCATCAACCAGGGCAGCGCCCGGGCGGTGCTCGACTGGCGAAGTTTCGATATCAGTCCCGGCGAGCTGGTGCAGTTCATCCAGCCGGGAGCTTCTTCGGTTGCGCTGAACCGCATTACCGGCGGTGACGCAACCACCATTCTCGGCCAGTTGACGGCCAACGGCAGGGTGTTCATATCGAACCCGAATGGCGTGGTGTTCGGCCAGGGGGCAAAGGTTGATGTTGCGGGTCTGCTTGCCACAACCCTTTCGATCGATGCAGACAGCTTCATGCAGGGCAGCAACGCGTTCACGCAGGCGAATGGCATTCCATCCTCGTTCGTGGTGAACCGCGGCGAGATTGTGGTTAAGGATAACGGTTTCTGCTTTC
>JAAXWU010000076.1 GCA_013334855.1 Chlorobaculum sp.
CCGAGAAACGCCTCCTTGCCGTAGTTGCGGATGAAGCTGTCGGGATCCTCCGCGCCGGGCAGCATCACCACCCACGGCGTCAGCCCCTCGGCAAGCAGGATGTCGATCCCCGCGAGCATCGATTTCTTGCCCGCGTTGTCGCCGTCGTAGAGGAAGAGCACGCGCGAGGTGTAGCGCTTGAGTATTTTCGCCTGAAAGCGGGTGAGCGCGGTGCCACACGAGGCGACCGTGTTGGTGAAGCCCGCCTGGTGCATGGCGATCACATCCATGTACCCCTCGACGAGAATCGCCGTCTCCTGCCGCCGGATTTCGTTCTTGGCGGCGTGCATCCCGTAAAGCAGCTTGGACTTCTCGAAACTCGCGCTCTCCGGCGAGTTGATGTACTTGGGCGTCTGCGCGTCGGTGGAGAGCGTGCGCCCGCCGAAGCCGGCCACCTGTCCGCCGACAGTCATGATCGGAAAGATGACGCGGTTTCGGAAAGTATCGTACAGCGTGTTGCGCTGCGGGTGGCGCGTCAGGAGGCCGAGCGCGGTGAGCTGCTCGATTGGCGCGCCGTCGCGTTCCGCTGCGTGATGCAGGTAGTCCCACGACTCGGGCGCGAAGCCGAGGCCGAAGCGGCGGATGGTGGCGGCTTCGAGTCCGCGGCTGCCGGTGAGGTAGGCGAGGCCCGCGCTTCCGGCTTCGCTTTGCAGCGTGCTGTGGAAAAACCTCGCCGCCCAGCGCAGCGTGTCGAACTGAACGCCCTCCTGCGTCTCTTCCCGCCGGGGCCGTTCCGTCCGGTACTTGCCGGTGTCGATCCCCGCACGTTTGGCGAGCATTTCGACCGCCTCGGGAAAGGTCACCTTCTCCATCTCCATGATGAAGGTGAAGACGTTGCCCCCCTTGCCGCTTGAAAAACACTTGTAAATCTGCCTGTCGGGCGAGACGATGAACGACGGAGTCTTCTCCTGCGTGAAGGGCGAAAGCGCCTTGAAGCGCTGGCCGGAGGGTTGCAGCCGGACATAGTCCGAGACGATGTCAACGATGTCCGTGCTCTGGCGAACCTCGTCGATCATGCGTTCCGGTATCATGCCTGTCATCTGCCAGCTCCTTCGTTTTGCGTTCGATGCTATGATAATCTGAAAATAATGAAATCGCAATTCCCGGCGATTCACCCTCATCAGCTCCTTTTTTCAGAAAAAAAATGGTTTAAAAGCGATTTCCCGGGAACTTCCTCGTTTTACGAGTTGCCGGGCCAGTGCTTTATTACTACATTATCACAGTTACAACCTCTTTTCTCCGAATGAGTGATGAATGATCGACCGTGCAGTTTCTCCATGCCGCTTTGTGAGTACTCTTTCCTGGGACGACTGCCTTTCATGGCAGGCTTGCAGATGACCTTCCATATGCGTTTACTGTGATTTGAGAAAAGGTTATATCATGGATTTCGTTACTTCCAACATCTCAATGCCAACCATATGAAACAGGGATTTTTTACGGCGATACTGATTGTGGTGACCTACGCGGTATCTCTCGGCTTTTATGTCTGGATGGGCACGACGCCACCGGAATCCATGTTCCACGCCGTGTGGAAAGGCGGGCCGGTCGTGTCGGTGCTGATGGCGCTTATCCTGATGGTCATCGCCTACATCGTCGAGCGGATCGTCGCCCTGAACAAGGCCTCCGGCCAGGGCTCGATCACCGAGTTCGTGCAGAGCCTCAAGCAGGATGTCGATTCCGGCTCCATCGACCAGGCGATCTCCCGCTGCGACGGCCACCAGAGTTCGCTTTCCGCCGTGATGCGCGCCGTGCTCGACCGCTACAAGATGCTCGCCGTGCATAACGTGACCGACCGCGAGAAGCGCATCAGCGAGATGCAGAAGGCGGTCGAGGAGGCGACCCTCATGGAGATGCCGCTGCTCGAAAAGAACCTTGTCGCCATCTCGACCATCGCCTCCATCTCGACGATGGTGGGGCTGCTCGGCACCACGCTCGGCATGATCCGCGCCTTCGCGGCGATGGCCACCAGCGGCGCGCCCGACGCGGTGCAGCTCTCGCTCGGCATCTCCGAGGCGCTCTTCAACACGGCGCTCGGCATTCTCGGCGGCATCATGGGCATCGTCACCTACAACGTCTTCACCAACCGCGTTGACCGCTTCAGCTACCAGATCGACGAAGCGGCGTTCTACATCATCCAGACTCTCGGCAGCAGTAAATCCTGATCTCGAACCATGTCCAAAATCAAGGCAAAAAGGGTAGGGTTCCGGCTTGACATGACGCCGATGGTCGATGTGGCGTTCCTCTTGCTGACCTTCTTCATGCTGACCACCAAGTTCCGTCCGCCGGAAGCGGTGACGATTGACCTGCCGTCGTCGCATTCGAACATGAAGCTGCCGGAGTCCGACGTGATGACCGTGACCGTCTCGAAAGACAACTCGATCTACATGGGGGTCTCGTCGCAGCGCACCAGGGAGCGGCTCTTCGATACGGTCGTGAGGCCGAAGCTCGAAAATGCGGGGGTCTCGAAGGCAGCGATGGCCGATTCGCTCAAGAAGTTCAGGCTCGATGAGAGCTTCAAAATCGAGAAAGAGGAGCTGGCGCGGTACATCATGATGTCTCGCTTCGCCGACCAGCGGCTCAGGCCGGTGATCCGGGCGGACAACAAGGCCGATTACGAGGCGGTCAACTACGTCATCAAAGTGTTCAAGAAGATGAACCTGCTCAACTTCAACCTCGTGACCGTTCTCGAAAGGGAGGTGCGCTGATGGGCATGGTCGATTCCCCCAACGAGCGGCGCGGCTCGAAACGGGCCAGTCGCCGTCACAAGCGTCTCGGCTTCCGGCTCGACATGACGCCAATGGTGGACGTGGCGTTCCTGCTGCTCACCTTTTTTATGCTGACGACCACCTTCGCCAAGTCGAACACGATGGAGATCAACATACCGCCGGAGACCGGTGAAGTGTCCGTGGCGGAGCTGAACGTGATGACGCTCCGCGTGCCCGGCGACGGCTTCGCCTACTGGTCGCTCGGCGAGGATGCGCCCCGGCGCATTCCGCTCTACGACAGCGCCGACGCCCACGCAACGCTTGGCGGCGAGCTGCGGCAGGTGCTGCGCCAGCAGTTCGGCAACAATAAAAAGCTGGTGATCGTCGTCAGAATCAGCGACAAGGCCAAGTACAAGGCGCTGGTCGATATTATCGACGAGTTCAATCTGATGAAGATCGACCGCTTCAGCCTCGACGAGTTCACTCCAGAGGACGAAGCTGCAATTCAGAAAGCCGTGGCCATGCTCTGACGGCGCGGTTCGTGAACCAGAAAACAGGAGTACGGCAAGGTGTCGTCAAAGTTACAAACAGTGCATGAAGAGGCGGCCAAGAAGGCGCAGCGGTGGACGTTCCGCGAGCAGTTCCTCGATACCGACCGCCTGAGGCAGATCAACTACGGAAATCTCACTCTGCGGCGAGAGGCGCACCTCTTTCTCACCCACGGCGTGGTGGTGGCTGTGGTGCTGCTGTCGCTCTTCTGGCTGGTCAGCGCCAACTGGAACCGCCTGATGGCGATGGTTGGCGGCGAGGCGGACGAGAAGGTTGCGGTTCAGTGCTACGAGGTGGTGACCAACGTGACGCAGTTGCCGCCGCCGCCGCCAATGAACCCGGAGCCGCCGAAGGTGAGCGCGGCAGCCGCGCCAGTGGATGCGCCGAAGGTTGGCAAGATCAAGAAAGTTGCCGAAGCGCCGCCGGATCAGACCTTCGCTACGCAGACGGAGATCAAGCAGGCGATCACGCAAGGCCCTGTCTCACAGGATGGCGGCGGCTCGTCGTCGTGCGACACGGTCGTGGAGTTCGTCAACTGCCAGAATCCGCCAACGGTGGTCAGCACACCGAAGCTCATCTATCCCGAAATGGCGAGAATCGCCGGTTTGGAAGGCCGGGTTTTCGTGCGCGTGCTCATCAGCGAGGAGGGCCGCCCGATGAAAGCCGAAATCGTCAAACGCATCCCCGCCGACCAGACGATGTTCGACAAGGAGGCAGTGCGTATCGCAATGGAGAGTAAGTACACGGCAGGAGTGCAGAACGGCAAAAAGGTGCGAGTCTGGATGACCATCCCGGTGCGGTTTACGCTGCATGAATCATAGTTGATAATGGATAATGGATAATGGATAATGGATAATTGTCGGGGCGATTCGGATGCGTCGGGATCGCCCTGATTATTTTTGTCATTCTGAACGGAGCAAAGCGCAGTGAAGAATCCAGTCTCTTGCTGGTTTGGCAAGAACTTTCATCTCTCCCTCGAACGATAACGCCGCTCAAATTTCTCGCCTTGCCTTCTACGCGATATTTCAAATTCATTCTTCAATTATCTTCCAGTAGCCGGTCTTGTCGCTTCCTAAACGTTCTACTATTTCTTTGTCTTTGAGTGCTTTAATTCTGCGTTTTGCAGTGCTTAAACTTATATTCAATCGCTCACTGATTTCGGCGGCAGTTATTTTATGGTTTTGTTTTATCAAAGAAAATACAGTGTCATTTACAGTGTCATTCTGCGTTTTTACAGTGTCATGTGCTGGTGGAATGTAATGAACATGCATTTCACGGTTTTTCAGTGAATGATGTTCTTGATGAATCAAGTTTGAAAGAAAACTGATAAGATATTTATCGGTTTTGTGAATGCCTTTTGACAAGTCTTCGTAATTCGCACGCACCAGTGCATTGCGGAAATACCACGAATGTTCCGCGAACAAATCGTTGTTTACCTCTTTAAAACCAAGTTTGTGAAGATATTTTATTAAATAAACTGCTGTTGTTCTTGTGCTTCCTTCTCCGAATATGTGGATTTGCCACAAGTAGGAAATGAATTGCGCTATGTGTTCGATAATCTCTTGCTGGCTTAAGCCGCTGTAGCTAAACTTTTTTTCCTGCTGAAAATCATACTCTAATGTGGCTTTCAAGCTTTCTGAGCTGGCATACAAAACCGTTTCTCCATTTAAAACTCACTCTTTTTTCGTGATGTTGTAATCGCGGATTTTTCCTGCGTGACTGTAAATCCCCTCAAACAATCTTCGATGAAGCGTAAGGTATTCGGCTGGCGAAAATGTGAATGTTTTTTCATTTAATATTTCTGTAATACGCGCAGAAACTTTGTCAGCTTCTTCGGTACGATTCTCGTCATTATTTATGGGGTGCTGTTTGTAATAACTGTCTATTCGCTGTTTTGCTTCTTCAATAGTTATATCGCCTTCAATGTTTTTTTTTGCGGTTTCTATGAGGTAGTCAGACGGTTTTAGCCCGTCAACTTTTTGCAGGCCGATAGCAATTTTCCAATCTTTCGCTTTTTCTGCTTTGTTTGGCTCGCCTTGTCGTAAGTATTCTTCAAAATTATCCATTCTCGCAATCAAGATTTACTTTTCGATTTCTGCCCATCGTTTCTACGAGCTATACTTTAAGATAACGAAAAACACTGGCCTTGTTCTTTATTCCACTCGAAATTCTTCCGTTCGACACGTCCGTGATCTGGCATTACGGAGAGGTCAGTTGCGACCTTGAAAAGCGCGGTACTCCGATTGGCTCCCTCGACACCATGATCGTCGCACACGCCAGAGCGCTCGGCGCGGTGCTGGTAACGAACAACGTCAGGGAGTTCAGCAGGGTTGACGGATTACGGGTGGAGAACTGGGCGGAGTTGTCGGGTTGATCGAGAAACGTTGGCTTTTCGGTCGGCTGTCTGATGGTTCGTTTGTCCCGTCACTTGCTTATGTTTTATTCTGTCGTTCATTCTTGCTGTGTCGTCTTTTAGGCTTGTAGGTAACGTTTTGCGGTATGAAACGTAGCGTAGTGCGTGGCTGCGAACCTATCCCACGTGACTGACCTTGCCTGCGGGAGCTGAGCTTGCAAATTGCACTGAAACCGCTATGTTTTATGACCGCGTGTTGGGTGCTGGCCTTTTTTAATTCAGACGCTGATTTATTTGTGAAAGTTTATTACGCAAATCACGATTCCAACCATTTAATCTTAGTTCTTCTTCTATCCACACTTTAGATTGTTTTAAATATTCAATACTCTTATCATCACCATAACGATTATAGTATTCAATTGATTGCTCACCAAACTTTTTAGCATGATATAACTTTCTTTTATCTTCGATGTAGCATTTCTTCAATATATCCATACTCCTTTGAAGACTATCTTTAACATTTTTCCCTTCACGTTTAATATTAGCATCAAATAATATAACAGCATGAGAATTCCTAATTGACAATATAGAATCATTTGTCATATTACGAGCCTTGTCTATCCAGTAAAAGGCATCATTATGTTGTTGTTTATAAGATAGGTATAACGCACCTTGTTGATAAAGAAATGGATTTCTACTGTCTTGTTCAATTAATTCTTCATAATAGGACTTGCCATACTCCCAATTAGGAAAAGCACGAATCATTATATATTTATCATGTCCTCTTTTCTTAAATGTTTTATAATTTACGATTTTATAAGGGGGAAGAGTATCAATAAACCTTTCAAGAACTCTTCTTAAAACATAGCTTTTCACTTGGCCTATAATAACTTCTGAAAGGATTACTGAACGTGTTGCAAAATAATCTTGATTATCATCCTCTACAATAGTGATTGGATTATCAATCAACAACTCACCTAAACTATCTCGCAAATCATAAACATCAGAATAATGCGATATATCATCGCTAAAGTATGAATAAGCCATTTCAAAAGATAAAGGTATCCGGCTATACTGGCAATAGCTAGACAAAACAAGAAAATCTAATAGTAAATCATCCTCTTTGTCTAATTTATCTAAGAGGGTTCTATAGCGTTCATTAATTTTTGGGAGATTCAAGTTAAGGTTTAAAAACTCAAAAATAGAAGGTTCATTATCAGAGCCATTCTCCTTTGGAGTAAAACTTCTATTTTTAATTGCTAATGGTATTCTTTTATATAATTCCTGAATATCTGATTGAGTAATTGTAGTTACAGGCATTATATTAAATTCATCTTTTTCAATTAAGTGAGAAACAATTTCAAAATTATGTTCTCTATCAAAACCAATAAGTGTAATATTCTTCCGATTATGAAAAAATAGAAAGCTTTGAATTTCCTCTGTGAAATTATCAATGAAAACTAATGCTTTATTATCACCAAGACAGTTTAAAATAAATGAGGCTCTATCTACTGATGGATTGTCAAGTATTACCTTGTAAGCATCAATAGTTGTAAACGCAGCCAGCTGCATCATTAAAGTCGTCTTACCTGACCCTGGTATTCCAACAACAATAGTATTTTTGTTGGAGTAAATAAAGTTTTGAATGCTTTTATAATGACTTGTTTTATATAAATCAGGTCTATAAATATCCGACCATGAAGGACCTGCTCCTAAATAAAATTCATTTATTTCCCTTACAACTACTTTTGAAGGATCTGAAGGTATAAATTCTTCCCCGAACAATTCAAGTGTAGTTAACTTGTTTTTTGACTTATCTTTCGATTGTGCAGGATTAATTTTTTTGAATAAACTAAGTAGTTCATTGTTTGTAGCTACAATTATATTAAGCCCTAATGATTTGAAATATTCCTCATCATCTTGGTTTTCCTGATGCATAACAATCCAATTTCTACCCTTGTCATAACCTTGACTATAATGGGCATCAAGTGTTTGCAGAATACCGGAATCATTAAAACTATATCCCCAAAAAATCGTCGGATAATCTTCTATAGTCCTAACTAAATCAGACCAGAGCCTTGGTGATTTTGAATAACTAGAGGCAATCGCCATTGAAGAAAAAACTAATGGACGCTCCTTATTCAAAATACAGCCATGTAAAGGATAATAATTGAACGCCCTTTTTTCTCGAAAACTGGGACCTCTTAAAGTAGTGTCATTTACATAGTATTTATGAGAGTTCTCAAAAATCTTAAAAATCAAATTATCAATATTTGTTGAGAAAACAGACTTAATTGCAATGTTATTTAGTTCTAAATAATTATCATTAAATTCTATAACTGTGTACCTTTCCGTTAAATAGGAATAAAGTTCCTCTTTGGATTGATTCTCAATAATTGAAGCCATTCTAGGCAATTCCGTTTTTCTAATTTTAAATTTTGTTGCTAATGCATTGGCCAATGCATCACCTAACATTAATGACTCTCCAAATTTATTTTTTGAATCAACGGAAAACCCAGCGCCGGTAAATACATTAACTCCTTCTTTAAGTGAGTTAAGAAATAAGTTTTCTAATTCTATTCTCATATTATTTTTATTATTCAATGAATTATCAATGTGACGCTGACTTTTTTAGGCTTGCACCCAACTTGTTTATCTGCGCTACTCTATAGCGCCTTACATCCTGAATTGGGGGATAAGCGAAGCAACGTAGCGTGTTGTTGCCCGGCGCATTCTTCTCCCAGTGATTACAAGTCATCGAATGGACTTTTAATTATTTTATGCTTCATTTCCTCATGACTAATGAGATGCTCAGGATTTTCACTTTCTTCCAGTGTCATCAATAATTTTTCCTGCTCATCTTTTGTCAAACGATTCCAAAGTTGACCTTCTTCAGTCAATGATCTCGCTTTCAACAAGTCATAGAAATTCATCAATAAAGTATCGTTGTCGATACTGTCAATGAGACTATGAAAGCTTCTCTTTAATTCTATCGTGTTCATTTTTTCTCTCTGTTTGCAATGTTACTCATATTTTTGGCATCAAGCGCTTCCTCTGCTTCAAAACTATTTCAACGACTGCGGCTCCAGCGGTCGCCTGTCCATTGTGGCTTATCACCCCGGCATTCAAGGGGGCTACTCCTTATGATGGTGTTTGCGTAAGGCATTTGCTGTGGGGGAAAGGTGATTCTACCTTATAAATCAGCCAACACAATAATTCAAATGTAAATAATTTGTACCAGATCGCAAGCACAGGTGCGGGTGATTTGCCGTCCCGTCTCATTTTTCACCCACCATCCCACAAACGCGAAAAGCCGGGGAAATCCCGGCTTTTGCAATTGATGTCGATCTTGGAGAGAACTACGTCAGACCTCCATGATCTCCTTTTCTTTCTGGGCGATCAGTTCGGTGATCTGCTTTTCGTACTTGTGGAGCAGATCATCGGCGTCCTTCTTGCCGCGTTTGAGCTCGTCCTCGCCGATCTGCTTCTCTTTTTCGAGCTTCTCGATCTCGTGGATGAGGTCGCGGCGGAGGTTGCGCAGCGAAACTTTCGAATCCTCGCCGAACTTCTTGGTCAGCTTCACGAACTCCTTGCGGCGCTCCTCGGTGAGCGGCGGAATGCTGACGCGGATGTTCTGGCCGTCCGATGACGGATTGAGGCCGAGATTGGCGTCGCGGATCGCGCGTTCGGTGGGGCCGACCATCGACTTGTCCCACACCTGCACGGTGAGGGTGTGAACGTCAAGCACGCCGACGTTGCCAACCTGCTTCAGCGGCATCTGCGATCCATAGGCTTCGACCTTTACCCTGTCAAGCAGCGCCGTGGTGGCCTTGCCGGTGCGGATCGAGGCGATTTCGTGCTGGAACGCCTCGACGGTTTTCTTCATGCGAGGCTCGATTTTCTGGATAACGTCCCTTGCAGTCATGGCGGTATCTGGTTTGATTCAGGCAATCGCTTACTCGGCGCTGGCTTTCGGGGCAGCTTTCGCGAAGCGTTTCTTGAAGCGCTCGACGCGGCCAGCGGTATCGACGAGCACCTGCTTGCCGGTGTAGAATGGGTGGCAACTGCTGCAAATATCGACCTTGATGTTGTTTCTCGTGGAGCGGGTCTCGAAGCTGGTGCCGCAGTTCGCGCAGTTGATGGTAACTTTCGTATACTTTGGATGAATCTCTGATTTCATGACCGTTGGGATTACGTTGCCTGGATGACAATAAAAATTGATCAGGAATTAACTCTTTTTTCTTCTAATAAGCAAGCACGGACGCCAATTCGTCATGCCTCCGTTTTTACCGTTACAAGGGATCAAGGGCGTCGGCCCCAAACGCGCGGCGATCCTCGCCGAGGCGGGCATCCGCTCGATTGCGGATCTGTACGACTGCTTTCCGCGCCGCTATCTGGATCGCACCACCATCAAAAAAATCGGCGCGTTGCGTGACGGTGAAACCGTGACGGTCGTTGGCAGCGTCACCGGCACGAAGCTCGAAGGGAGCGGCGGACGAGGCGGCTCGCGCTTCAAGGCGCAGGTCAGCGACGGCTCGGGCGTGCTCGAACTGACCTGGTTTCGCGGCGTGCACTACTTCTCGAAAGCCATCCACGCTGGCGACCTGGTCGCGGCGCATGGGCGCGTCACCTTTTTCGGACGCACGCCCGGAATGCAGCATCCCGACTTCGACAAGCTCGGCGGCGACGGCGAGGC
>JAAXWU010000209.1 GCA_013334855.1 Chlorobaculum sp.
TTGTCTCCGGCGTAGCCGGTTCGGCGTTCGGTCTTTTCGGCATGAGCGGCACTTCGCTGGCAGCCGGTGGAGCGAAAAAACATGTGGTGATTGTCGGCGGCGGATTCGGCGGCGCGGCCACGGCCAAGTATCTCAGGAAGCTCGATCCTTCACTTGCCGTCACGCTCATCGAACAGAAGCTTGCCTATATCACCTGTCCATTCAGCAACTGGGTGCTTGGCGGCCTGAAAACCATGAAGGAGATCACCCAGACCTATACGGCGCTTCGCACCAAACATGGCGTGAATGTCATTGCTGACAGGGTCGTCGGCGTGGATGCCGCGAAAGGCACAGTCAAGCTCGCTGGCGGAAGAACGATCGGCTATGACCGTCTCGTCGTGTCACCCGGTATCGATTTTAAATTTGACTCCATTCCGGGATACAGCCAGAAAATCGCCGAAACGAAAATTCCTCACGCATGGCAGGCCGGGCCGCAGACGCTTCTGTTGCAGCGGCAGCTTCATGCGATGAAAAACGGTGGCACGGTGGTCATCTGCCCGCCCGACAATCCGTTCCGCTGCCCTCCCGGCCCATACGAGCGGGCAAGCCTCGTCGCCCATTACCTGAAGACGCACAAGCCAAAATCGAAGATCGTCATCCTCGATGCCAAGGAGAAGTTCTCCAAGCAGGGGCTCTTCACGAAAGGGTGGGATCGGCTCTATCCGGGCATGATCGAATGGCGCAGCGCTACGGGTGGCGGCAAGGTGCTGAAGCTCGACGCTGACAAGATGACCCTCGAAACCGACCTCGGCGGCGTGAAGGGCGACGTCATCAACATCATTCCGGCGCAGAAAGCTGGCAAGCTCGCCTTCGATGCCGGGCTGACCAACGAAAAAGGGTGGTGTCCGGTCAATCCGTCGTCGTTCGAATCGACCCTGCACAAGGGCATTCACGTCGTCGGAGATGCCTGCGTTGCCGGGGCGATGCCGAAATCCGGTTTCGCGGCCAGCAGCCAGGGCAAGGTTGCCGCGGCGGCCATCGTCAATCTGCTGCGCGGGCAGGATCCGGCTCCGCCGTCACTGGTCAACACCTGCTACAGCCTGATCGGGCCGAAATATGGCATATCCGTGGCTGGAGTCTACCAGTTCTCGGCGACCGGCATCATCGATATTCCTGGCTCTGGCGGTCTGACGCCAGCCGACGCCAGCGACGACCAGCTCGAACAGGAGGCGCTGTTCGCCGAAGGTTGGTACACCAATATCTGCAAGGATATCTGGGGATAACGCCGCGAGCCGGTGACGATTATCGAATCCACAGGGCATTTCCTGACCGCCTGAAGCGCCATACAACCCTCCCTGTGGCGCCAGGGCCGTCAGTGAAATGCCTTTTTTTATGCACTCCCTCAAGGATTTTCCCCCTCTCCCCACTCGCTCGCTGAATATCTGAGCCAAGACCACGACGAATCCCGCTCACCATACGTCCGCGCCGACGAGGCTCCGTTATTACTCCGGCCATTGAAACTCTTAAACAATTACCCCGGACTTCAGTCAGGGGTATGCGAATAAAACAAAATAAATCAGGGCTTTAGCCCAATATCTTACAATGGCGGCAATTGCGATTTTTTGTTGCCGGAGCAATAACCGCGAGACAACATTCCGACGCAGGTTTCCGGGATGATGAACGTCGAACAGCGTATCCATGACTGATAACGACGTTAAACCGCGACAGACGATGAAACCATCATTCAACCGGCGCAAAGCCACCAGCTTCGGACTGCTGCTCTCCTTCACCATTCTGCTCATTTCGGGCGTGATTCTCTGGGTTTTTCCACGCATCGCCAGCTTTGGCGACGTGGCGGAGTTCGGCGGAGTCACCAAACCGGTCTGGCTCGACCAGCACATCGTGTTCGGCGTTCTCTTCACCCTGCTTTCGCTTTACCACCTGTTCGGCATGAACCGGGAGCTGTTTTTCTCGTACCTGAAAAAGAGCGCAGGAACCGCCAGACAGCGCCATCCCGAACTGCTGACGACGCTCCTCGCCACAGCGCTGATCGCCGTCGTCACCGCCCTGCACATTCCCGGCGTTTCAGGCGGCCTGAAAACCGGCAGCGAAAGCGCCGTAGCGGTCGAACGCAACGATGGCTACCGGGATGCGGCTTACGGCCAGAGAGAGGAATTTTCGGAACGGTCGCATCACCACCATTTCGATGATGATGAAGAGTGGCGGCACGCCTCGCCGCAACTCGCCGACCGGGGTGAGGCCGCCGGAGCGAGCGATGAGGCGCAATTCAACGCAGATTACCGGAACGACATCCCCCCGTCGAACAACGGCGCGCCCGACGACGAACTCCATCGCCGCACGACCAGAAGCTGCGCCTCGTGCCACTGAGTGGCGCGGCGGAGATGAACGGCGGTGTTTAAATCCCGGGAGCTTCCAGTACAGTTGGATGAGTGACGGACAAGCGGTCGTTCTGCCAACCCCGAAGCCGTTGAGCATAAGAAAAGCATGGAAAGGTCTCGCTCTCCGGCATCATCGCCAGAAAGTCGAGACCTTTGCTGTTTTCCACAGGGAGGAGATGATTGAATCCGTCAGCACCGGGATTTCCCGGGACAGGAGGCTGACGGGATGATTCGCAATCCAGCCTCTGCTCGATGCGGAAAAGGATGAAGCATCACGCTCGTCACTTTCCGCAGCACTTTTTGTACTTCATACCACTGCCGCAGGGGCAGAGGTCGTTTCTGCCGATGTCATCTGCTCTTGCTTGCCGGGCGCTCTCCACGACCCGGTGACGATGCGGCATCCAGAAA
>JAAXWU010000210.1 GCA_013334855.1 Chlorobaculum sp.
ATCGTGCACGAGGGGTACGCCCCGAACGAAGCCTACGAGTACTTCAATACGCTCGTGGCCGCGAAGTAATTTCTGTGGCGGCGCTGTCCGCCTTGACTGACAACCGGGAGGTGGCGTAATGCGCCTCCCGAATTTTATAACTGTGCAGTGGCTGACCGGATCAAATTATGAATGCTGAAGACGTCAAAGGTTTTTTTGCTTCCAGGGAATCGCTCGACATGGAGCAATACCTTGTTCTCGACTACTACCTCGAATCCGTCGGGGATATAGAGACGGCGCTCGCCCATTTCTGCAGCGAGCAGTCAACCGCTCAGTGGAAGAGGGTCGGCGTCGATGAGGATTTCCGTCCGGTGCACGCCGCCAAGGTGATCGATTACGAGGTGATCGAGGAGCTTGAGCAGCTCAGCTATCCGGTCAAGCACTCCGAGACCGGAAGGATTCACGCCTGCCGCGTGACCATCGCTCACCCGCACTGCAACTTTGGGCCGAAGATTCCCAATCTGTTGACCGCCGTCTGCGGCGAGGGTACGTACTTCACGCCGGGCGTACCGGTGGTGAAGCTCATGGATATTCACTTTCCCGACACCTATCTCGCCGATTTCGAAGGGCCGAAGTTCGGTATCGATGGGCTGCGCAATATTCTCAACGCTCACGGACGCCCGATTTTCTTCGGCGTCGTCAAACCCAATATTGGCCTCAGCCCCGAGGAGTTCTCGGAGATCGCCTACCAGAGCTGGCTGGGCGGACTCGATATCGCCAAGGATGACGAAATGCTGGCCGACGTGACCTGGTCTACCATCGAAGATCGTGCGGCCCATCTCGGCGCGGCGCGGCGCAAGGCGGAGACGGAGACCGGCGAGTCCAAGATATACCTGGCCAACATCACCGACGAGGTTGACAGCCTGATGGAGAAGCATGACGTTGCCGTGCGCAACGGCGCGAACGCTTTGCTCATCAACGCGCTGCCGGTCGGCTTGAGCGCCGTGCGGATGCTCAGCAACTACACCCAGGTGCCGCTGATCGGCCACTTCCCCTTCATCGCCTCCTTCAGCCGCATGGAAAAATACGGCATCCACTCCAAGGTGATGACGAAATTACAGCGCCTCGCCGGTCTCGATGTGGTGATCATGCCCGGTTTTGGTGGACGCATGATGACTCCCGAAGAGGAGGTGATCGAAAATGTGCTCGAATGCACCAAGCCGATGGGGCGCATCAAGCCGTGCCTTCCCGTGCCGGGAGGCAGCGATTCGGCGCTGACGCTCGAAACGGTGTACAACAAGGTCGGCAACGTCGATTTCGGCTTCGTGCCGGGGCGCGGCGTATTCGGCCATCCGATGGGGCCGAAAGCTGGCGCGATGAGCATCAGGCAGGCGTGGGAGGCCATCGAGCAGGGCATTTCAATCGAAACCTGGGCCGAGACCCATCCCGAACTCCAGGCGATGGTTGACCTGACCGCGCTGAAGAAGCAGGATTGAGGCGCGGCGCTGCCGGGGCCGCAAGGTGTCGTCATGAAACAGCTTGAGAACAGGGTTGCCATCATCACCGGCTCGACCAAAGGCATAGGCAGGGCCATCGCCCGCGAGTTCGTCCGCGAGGGGGCCAAGGTGGTCATCACCTCCAGCCGCCGGGAGAATGTCGAGGCCGCCCTCCGCGAATATGCCGACACGCCGGATTCGGTGTACGGCCACGTTTGCGATGTCTCCTTATATGCCGAAGTCGAGGCGCTCGTCGAGGCCGCCGTCCACCGTTTCGGCGCAATCGACTGCATCATCAACAATGCGGGCATCTCCGATCCCTTCACCAGCGTCTGCGACAGCGATCCCGCCGTCTGGTCGCGGGTGATCGACACCAACCTCAAGGGAGCGTACAACGGCAGCCGGGCCGCCGCCCGCTACTTCCTCTCCTCCGGCAGAAGCGGCAAGATCATCAACCTCGCCGGTTCGGGCACCGACAAAAGCTCCAACACCCCGTTCATCTCTGCCTACGGCTCGACCAAGGCGGCTATCGCCCGCTTCACCTATGCCATGGCTGAAGAGTATCGCCAGACGCCGCTTTCCATCATGCTGCTGCATCCGGGCCTCGTCAGGACGGAGATCAACAGTCCGTCGAACCCGACCACAGAACTGCAAAAGCAGCTCAGGACGCTCAATATCGTGTTCGATATCTTCGCCCAGAGTCCCGACCGGGCGGCGCGTTACGCGGTCAGAATGGCCTCGCCGTGGAGTGACGGAAAAACCGGCCTTTATCTCTCGGCGCTTGACGGAAAGCGCAAGAAGATGATGCTTCTGAGCTATCCGTTTCGTAAACTGACCAACAGAATCGACCGGCGAACCTATTAACCGCTGACGCCATGCGCAAGACTTCCGGAATCCTTTTCGCGCTCTTCGCGCTCGTGACGCTTCTTTTGCAGGGATGCTACAGCTTTTCGGGCGCATCGATCCCACCGCACCTGCTCACGGTCTCGGTGCCGCTCTTCGATGACACCTCGCAGGCCGGTATCGCGGAGTTCAGGGAGCACATCACCCGCAGCCTTGTCAACAAGATCGAATCGCAGAGCACGCTGTCCATCGAAGCCGATCCCGCCCGCGCCGATGCGGTGCTCAAAGGCGCAATCATCTCCTACAGCGACGAACCAAGCCAGCTCGGAAGCGCGACCGAGCGAGCCGTGACCAACCGGATCACCATTGTCCTGAAAGCCGACTTCGACGACCAGGTCAAACACACGAAACTCTTCTCGCAGACCTTCGTCGGCTTCGCCGATTACCAGGCCGGAAACTACGCCGC
>JAAXWU010000211.1:0-1458 GCA_013334855.1 Chlorobaculum sp.
TTGGGCTCCCTGTTCTATCCTGTTAGTTCTTTTACTTACAAAACACCTCTTGCTGTGGTGCGGATATTTCGTCTACAATCAATGTAACGCTTTAGTGCAAATTCTGCTCGATAAAATCGTTGACCCGAGCCATTTTCTGCCTGAGCTGCGACAGCTCCTCCTCCAGTTCGTTCTTTTTTTCAGCAAACTGGATCGCTGACAGCACCGCCAGCTTTTTGGCTTCCAGATCCGGTGCCTTGGCGGCGAAGCGCCTCATGACGCCATCGACCTCCCTGGCCGCCTTTTCAGTCAGTTCACTGTTCTCTACCCTCAAGGGATAGTTGTCGCCGTACACATTGACGTTGATCTTTTCCATGGACATCAAAATCCTGCTTTCTCTCCCCTCAGTTCCCTCTCGATCTTTTGCAGGATCATCGCAAGCTTCTGCCGTATCTGAAGCTTTTCGGCGTAGGAAAATCCCTCGCCTGAAGTGACCGCCGTCTGGACCTCAGGCCCTTCCGTGCCCGGCAGCTTGAATGACCGCAATATGTTCTGGAGGCTCGAGACCTCAGATTTCAACAACTCGTTTTCTTTCCGGCATTCGGACAACTGCTCCACGAGCCTCGCGATATTCTGTTCGAGACCCGCAAACAACTGTAGATCATTATGCCCGTCTGCTGTATCCATAAAAACAATGGATCAAACTTGCCGAATTACCGCACCAAGTTCACTCCTGGCACTGTCACTCACCTTCGAGATTATGGCGTTGATCGCCTCCTCGTTCATCGTGCCCGACCTGTCTGCCAGTTCGAGCGAGATGGCCACGCTGCGCGTCGGTTCCTCTTCACCGCCTGTTTCGCCGCGGTCAAACACATCGAAAACCCGAACCGACCTGATGAGCGGATCGCTCGCCTTGGCGAGATCGATCAGGCGACGGGCCGGAATATGGCGGGAAAGCACGAATGAAAGGTCTCGTTCGACGACCGGGAACTTCGATGGCGGCTCATAGACCACGCCTGACTCGAAACAACGCTCCAGCACCGAAACATCCAGCTCCGCCAGATACACATCCTGATCGAGAGCAAAAGCATCGAGCACCTCCCTCGCGACCCGCTGAACCGTGCCTGCCTTCAGTACGGCAGTTTTCCCGTTTTCGGTCGAGGTGATTTCAATACCAATCGTACGCTCATTATAAATATTGAATGCTGATTTTTCAAGTACATTCAGCTTTTCGAGCAACATCTCCACCACGCCACGAAGATCGTAAAAATCGACGCTCTCCTCCGGGCGGTTCCAGCTTCTCGGCTCCCGGCGGCCAGTCAGCACAATCGTGAGCAGCTCCTTTTCGCTGAATGCCGAAAGCGGTCCTTCGCCCCGGCGCTCGCTCTCCGGCAGCTTCTCGAATCCGTGCGCCACTTCGTACAGGCGGAGATCGCGATTGCCGTGGCGGATGTTATGGCCGACGATCTTGAGCAGCGA
>JAAXWU010000211.1:1558-2753 GCA_013334855.1 Chlorobaculum sp.
AGCTGAAGCTGTTTTGCGGTCTTTCTGATCGAGGCCGGGTTGAAATAGGCGGCTTCGAGCAGGATGTCGCTCGTCTTTTCGGTCACGGCGGAATGGAGTCCACCCATGACGCCGCCGATAGCCACCGGATCGCGAGCGTCGCAGATGGCCAACATGCCAGGCTGGAGCTGATACTCGGCATTGTTGAGCGCCATGAAGCGGTCGCTCGCGTCACTGCGCACAACGATGCGGCCTCCGGCAAGCCGGTGCAAGTCGAAGGCGTGCAGCGGCTGGCCGAACGAGTGGAGGATGTAGTTGGTGATGTCGACGATGTTGTTCTTCGGACGCAGGCCGATCTGTTCGAGACGGCGTGCGAGCCAGCGCGGCGACGGGCCGACGGTCACCCCTTTGATCACCGTGGCCGAGTAGTAGGGGCAGGCCTCCTCGTCCTGCACCTCCACGAGACCGCCGCCGCGGGTGAACTCGATCACCGGCGCTTGCGGATAGGTGATTTCGTGACAGTCGGCCAGCTCGCGGGCGACGCCGAGATGCGAGAGCGCGTCGGAGCGGTTCGGCGTGACGGCGATCTCAAGCACCGTGTCTGCTTCGAGGTAGTTTGCGAGCGGCTTGCCGATCGCGCACCCCTCGTCGAGCACCATCACCCCGGCATGATCGTCGGACAAGCCAAGCTCATCAGCGGCGCAGATCATCCCCGAAGAGTGCTCGCCGCGAATTTTCGCCGGTTTGATGGTGAAGCTCTCCCCCGCTGCCGTCGTCAGTTCCGCGCCAATCGTGGCCACCGGAACCATCATGCCCGCCTCGACGTTCGGCGCGCCACAGACAATCTGTCGAAGCTCCCCCTCGCCGGTATCGACCATGCAGATGCGCAGCCGGTCAGCGTTCGGATGGGGCCGCACCTCGGAGATTTTGCCGACGACAACCTTCTCGTCGGGCAGTTTCTGCTCGAATACCTCTTCGACTTCGAGGCCGAGAAAGGTGAGGCGGTCAACAAGTTCGTTACTATCGGATGAAAACGAGGGAATGAACTCCTTGAGCCAGTTGACGGAGATTTTCATGGGCAGGTATTAATGCAATGCGTTCATGAAAAGCATCTCTGAACAAAGTCACCAACGATGCGAGTCGAGGAACGAGCCTTCGATCCGTTCGGCAACTTCAGAGATGCCCCAACCTAATAAAAAAAGCTCTGAACCTTCGA
>JAAXWU010000212.1 GCA_013334855.1 Chlorobaculum sp.
GGATTCTGGACAAAGCGATCGACAAAAGCTATCGCCACCGTCAGTTGCAGCTTCCGTCCGTTGCGGCAGCCCATGATTTTGACGTCCTCGCCCGCCTCCGGGAATCGCGCTTTGAGATCGGGAGAGTTGAGGAACTGCTCGACGGCGAGCACGCTGCGCTCGGTCTCGCTCAATGGCGCGTAGCCAACGCCGACCGAGGTGTCGTTCGCGCCGATCACCTTGCGGGCGAAGGCGTCGGTCAGCTCCGGCGAACCCGGCTTGATCTCGTTCTGAAAGAGCAAGTGCGCGTCGGGATCGACCAGTCGCAGATTCTCGCGAATCCAGCGCTTTGCGGCAGCTTCGGCGATCTCGCTCACCGGCACGAGCTGGCCGTTGCAACTGTAGGTGGCGCGGTCGCCGAAGATCAGTTTCATCGGTTCAAGCATCATGCCGCCGCCTGTTTTCGGCAGGCTGCGGCCCGCCACGAGCAGTCCTTTGTCGATATTGTGATGGCAGATGTGTCCGAACCGGCTCTGGTACTCGCGGCAGAGGTCGATGCAGACCGCCTCCATGACGGAGTCGCAGATCGTGTCGGGATGGCCAATCCCCTTGCGCTCGACCAGCTCGAACGGCTGCCCGTCCATCGGAACGGCATCGCTCAGTTCAATCGTGATATTACGCGGTATACTCATGCCAGGCAGTCTCCTTCAAACGCATCTTTTCGTGACTATATGTAACGGGACAATTATTCATCCGGCAATTGTGATCGATACATTTCAAGCCATTGATGTAGTTCCAGCATGACAAGAATCGACAGAGCAAGGCAACTCTGGGGATCGCAGCAGCTCAGGACTCCTTTTTCTGCGCTTCGGCCTGTGGCTCCTCGATTCTGGCGGCGAGCACCTTGTCGATGCGCTGGCTGTCCATGTCAACCACTTCGAGCTGCCAGTTCTCCCAAAGGGTGATGTCGCCGGTCTGCGGCATCCGCCCGAGCAGCCACATGATCATGCCGCTGAGGGTGTGGTAAACCCCTTTCTCCTCCTCCGGTACGCAGCGCAGATCAAGCGTGTCCTTCAGCTCCGGCACGGGAATGAGGCCATCGAGCAGCCACGAGCCATCCTCGCGCTGCACGGCCCACGAATCTTCGAGGTTGCGCGGCACGAATTCGCCCGTGACCGCTTCGAGCATGTCCTGCAAGGTGACAAGCCCCTGGATTTCGCCATACTCGTCAACCACGAACACCATCTGCGTGCCGGAAGTTCTGAAGTGGTCGAGCAGCTCCATGCCGGTGAGCGTTTCGGGCACGTAGACGCAGGGCTGAAGATGGTCGGCCAGATTGGTGACGCCCCCCTTGATCGTCTGGGCGAGCAACTGCTTGGCATTGACCACGCCGAGCAGCGACTGCAAGTCGTTGTGGCAAACCGGGAAGCGCGAATGCTCCGAATCGCCGACCCGCTGCATGTTCTCCTCGACCGGGAGCGCCGTGTCGAGATAGACGATGTCCGCACGCGGAACCATGAGCGAGCCGAGCTGGCGGTCGTCGAGGCGGAAGACGTTGCGCACCATCTCGTGCTCCTGCTGCTCAATGATACCCGCCTCCGAACCCTCTTCGAGCAGGGCATGAATCTCCTCCTCGGTGACGCTCGGCTGGGTCTGCTCGTGTCTGCCCATCATGCGCAGAAGGGCGTCGGTCGATGCCGAGAGCAGGCGCACGAAGGGGCGCGTCGCGGTTGCGAGAATCTGCATGGGGCGGGCGACGATGCGGGCGATCCCCTCCGGATCGCTCTGGCCGAGCCGCTTGGGCACCAGCTCGCCGATGACGATGGTGATGTAGGTGATCGTGACGACGACGATCGCCGTTGAGGCGACATGGCTGATTTCTGTATCGAGGCCCAGGGATTGAAACATGGCGGCAAGAGGCGGGGCGAACGAGGACTCGCCGACAATACCATTGAGAACGCCGATGGCGGTGATGCCGATCTGGATGGTCGAAAGAAAGCGCGTCGGTTCCTGGCCGAGCTTGATGGCCGCCGCCGCCGCTCTGTCGCCGTCCTCGGCAAGTTTAGCCAGCCGTGAACGCTTCGCGGAGATCAGCGCCATCTCGGACATGGCGAACAGGCCGTTAAGGATAATGAGAAGAAAAAAAAGAATCAGGATTTCCATGGATGTAAGTCAGGTGCACAAACCGTACCCGCCTGGTGAGGCCGATACGCATACTTCATAATACGTTATCAACACCATATTATAAAGAAGGGTTTCCTGAGTGGATGTGGCAGGACTTTGGAGTGCGAAAGCCAGTCGTCGGCACCCGGTAATCGATGGCTTTGAACCTCGGTATTTCGCATGATACGCGAATGTTTGGGACAAGGAGAAAGGGGTAAAGCGTCAGAAAAGCTGAAGCTTACCCAAAGATTCAAGAAAAGGACTGGTTTAATATAAAAGCAAAAACGACGTAATCCTCAGCAACAGCAACATTGAGAAGGAGCGAGACGTATGAACGAACTTCCTGAGCGAACTGAATCTCGTTCGATTCAACCAGTTCACCGATAACCCCACAACCTTTGGCGATGGCCTTTTTGCTAACCAATCAGTTCATCAAAACACGATGACAATGCATCGGTAAATCGGTTTCAGGAGAGGGCATTATGTTGATCAAGCGCATCGATGTCAAGGATGCTGATGCGCAACTGCAATAAGAGATACTGTCACAAATCAATTCAGAAGTGGGGGGTCTCACAGACAAAATGAAGCTCGTTGCACATCTTGTTCC
>JAAXWU010000213.1 GCA_013334855.1 Chlorobaculum sp.
TGGATATGTGAAAACCCTTCGCCATTGCTGCCAAAAAGCATTTGCCACAGGCCGACATTGTCCATGACCGTTTCCCTATCAGCAAGTACCTGAATGAGGCGGTTGATACCGTTCGTCGTCAGGAGTCTCGTCAGCTGCTTCATGCAGGGGACAGGAGACTGATTGGATCGAAATTCATTTGGCTACGCAATCCGGAGAATATGAACGAAAGCCAGAGGGAGCAGCTGGATCAATTGATGGCCTGTGAGTTGAAAACCGCAAGAGCCTGGGCGATAAAGATCCTGTTCCGAGAATTCTGGAGACTGGGTTGCCGAGACAGCGCCAGTTTCTTTTTCGACTATTGGTCTGAACGGGTCGAGCAGTTAGCGTTGAAACACATGATCAAGGTCAAGGAACTGCTGAAGAGGCATTTCGACAACATCCTGAACTATTTCGAGCACGAGATTACCAACGCGGTCTCCGAAGGTCTGAACAGCAAAATCCAGTTGTATAAAGCAGCAGCACGAGGATTCCACAGCTTTTCAAGCTACCGGACAAGGATTCTGTTTTACTGTGGAAAGCTCAACATGGCCATTACCGGTTGACGTAATTACCTGCGAGCGTTACCATTAAATATTGCGAAGAGCCTAAAAAGTTGTGTTTGAAAGCATAGCAGGCCGATCGGCGGCAAGTGCGACCTTGAGCAAAAACAGAAGGAGCTCAACAAATGCTGACAAAAACACCATCAGTACTCGAACTTCTCGGCAAAGGGGCAAGCCTTGAAGAATTAGCCAGACTTGCCGCCCAACAGTTGATTGCCTTGGCGATGGAAGCTGAAATCACCGCGTCAATGGAGCCGTATCAGCCGATCAAGACCCCGGACGGCAAGGCGGCGGTCGTCAGAAACGGTTATCTGCCTGAGCGAACCATCATCTCGACGGCAGGCCCACTGACGGTAAAGGTGCCTCGAAACCGGTCGTTTGTACCTTCCATCAAACCCTTTGCGAGCGCGCTGATCCCAAAATACATGAGAAAGACCTTGAATATCGAAGAAGCTCTTCCGCTCTTTTACCTCGACGGCCTGACGAACAAAGATTTCATTCCAGCGTTTGAGCAGCTGTGCGGCGAATTATCGGCGAGCCGAGACCGAAAAGGATGCCCGAGATGCCTACATTCGCTTTCAGGAGCGCTATCGGGATAAGTATCCGAAAGCTTTCGAAGCCTTGGTCAAGGATGAGCCGAGCCTGTTCATGTTCTACCATTACCCTGCTGCGCACTGGCAGCATATTCGCAGTACGAACGTGATCAAATCGGCATTTGCCACGGTTCGACTCCGCACGGCCAAGACCCATATTGAGGGTACCATGGCAACGACGCTGGCAATGGTGTTCAAGCTGGCCGAACGGGCGTCGCTGAAATGGTGGAAACTGAACGGGTGCCAGCTAATCGAGAAAGTCTTGAACGGTGTTAAATTTATCAACGGAATCGAGGAATCACTTGCAGCTTAGCAGCTCTCAAAACACAACTTTTGGTAATTGCTCCATGATGCGTGGCATGAGTGCCTGTTATGATGAGCAGAAAGAAGTGAAAAAAGCGACCTTTGGAGGCCGTTTTTTTCGTTGAATCGAAACGTCCGAAAAGGACGTTGAAATCATACCTTTATCAGATTCAGAGTGCTTTGAGCATTTTGCAGTTTTCATCCACAATCAGTGCTGACCTCTGGAGCAGGTCGAGGTCGGAGTGGTCGAGCGAGATTTCTTAACTATTCTCCGCACAGTTCGTTGCGAGCTTGACCGGAACGCCGACGAAAGAGGTATGGTTGGTTATTCGTTTCGGGTTGCAGAGAATATTTTGAATTGATAGGTATTCTCCGTCTGGTTCCTCAACAATCCTGACAACGCAATTTCAACCTTTTTCGCAAGCGTGTTTACATGGGGTTTTCAGCAATGGGAAGTACGCCTGATGCGGTTGTCCAGAAATACGGCATCCAACAACATAATTCCACCTTGAGAGTAGGACAATATGTGCATCTACCAGATTATCAGGGTATGTTGAGACCCGGCAAAACCTGTTTGGCTTTGCCGGGTCTCAACATCGGAAAGAAGAGCCGACAGGGGGTCAGTCGGCGTATTTGTTCGATGTAACCTTGAGTACCTCATAGAGAGGGCAATAGCCAATGATGGCCGTTGCCAGCGGAATCAATCCGACAATTCCGACAAGATTCTGAAAAACAACGCCGTAGATCAGCATGATCGCGCCCAGAAGCACACGTACGGTACGATCTTTTTGCCCCATATTTTTTGTCATGGTTGCTCCGTAAAGGTTAATGATCGGGATTGAACGTTTTGACAGGCCACTTCGAATACCCCGCTCCAGCCAGGCACTCCGGCTGCCGGGATGATCCTCGAAAGCGCCTGAGGTCTTCTGCTTTATTATATTGCAGTTACGCAAATATACAAAAAGATCGTCAACAAAAACGACATCGGTATACCTCTGTTGTTCACCGACTCACAGAAAGTTACCAACTAATTCCGTCAATATCTTTAACTGTTAACGCCAGTCACCGAATTATTTTATATTCGTAATGGCTGTCTGCCAGTATTTCAGATGCAGACCAGTTGAAATTCATAAAACATCAGTAAGTCGACTGGAATGACAAACACGAAACGTTCAGACAGTAAAAAGTATTGGTAACGGACTCACATCAGGAGATAGCTATAACTTACGCACATTTACCAGCAGGATACATCG
>JAAXWU010000077.1 GCA_013334855.1 Chlorobaculum sp.
TGGAGTGGTCGTCGAGCACGATCACCTCGAAATCCGGGTAACGCTGGGCGAGCAGCGAAGAGACGCACGCCTCGATATTCAGCTCCTCGTTCCGCGCAGGCACCAGAAGCGACACCTTCGGCGCGAATGAGCCATCACCCGACTGCGCAGGCAGGCGCGGCAAGTCACCAAGGTTCTTCAGGACAATGCCAAGAAAAACCAGCAGCGAACCGAGAATGAAGAGTTGATAGATCAGCATGGTAATGGTTACTCCGACAAGCAATAACCTGAAGCGTCTGTCAGAAAGAGATTGGGCTAAAGCCCCGATTTATTATTTCTTATCAACAAACCCCGTCCCGAAAGCTTTCGGGACGGGGCAATTGCAATTATCAAGAGTTGTCATTGCCGGATTAACAAAAAGGCCGCACCCGGCGGCCTTGTAATTCATCGAATTCGGTTATCCCGGAATCAGCAGGTTCTCATCCATTCGTCCCTGCCGTCCCTGAAGTCCTTTGCGTCCTTTTCGCCCCTGAATCTCTCAGTCTATCAGCTTGTTGATATTATACTCGAAAATCCCCTCCGCGCCAGCGCGTTTCAGCTCGGGGATGAGCGTGCGCACAAGCTTTTCGGCAACGATCACTTCAAGCGCGACCCACTCCTTGTCGGCCAGATCGGAGATGGTCGGCTGGCGCAGGGCGGGAATTCCCGCCATGATTTTGTCGAGCGCGGCTTTCGGGGCGTTCATCTTCAGCCCCACTTTGCCCTGCGCGTTTATAGCGCCTTGCAGCAGCATCGCCATGTTCTCGATCTTCTCGCGCTTCCACGGGTCTTCCCAGGCGGCCTTGTTGGCGATCAGCTTGGTGTTGGACTGAAGCACCGTTTCGACAATCCTGAGCTTGTTGGCCCGCAGCGACGAGCCGGTTTCGGTCACTTCGACAATCGCGTCAGCCAGCTCCGGCGGCTTGACCTCGGTCGCGCCCCAACTGAACTCGACCGATGCGTTCACGCCATTTTCGGCCAGATATTTCTTCGTGATGTTCACCACCTCGGTCGAGATATGCTTGCCTTCGAGGTCTTTGACCGACTTGATCGGGGAGTTTTCCGGCACGGCAAGCACCCAGCGTACCGGGCGCATCGAGGCTTTCGAGTAGACCAGATCGGCCACCTCGACCACATCGGAGTCGGTCTCGATGATCCAGTCCTTGCCGGTCAGTCCAGCGTCGAACGCCCCCTGGGCGACGTAACGAGCCATCTCCTGGGCACGGATGAGGATCGCCTCCAGCTCGTCGTCGTCGATGGAGGGAAAATAGGAGCGGCTCTGGACGGAGAAGTGAAAACCGGCGTTGGCGAAAAGTTCGAGAGTGGAATCCTGAAGACTGCCTTTGGGCAGACCCAGTTTGAGAACCTTGTTGCTATTACTCATTTCCTGTGAATATGATAGTTGATTTAAAGCTTTTCGAGCCGGAATTGTCCCTGTTCGAACACGCCGTACTGATACCGCCCTTCGATCCAGGAACCGAGATTGACATAGGTGCTGCCCGATTCATGCACCACCTGCACGCGCTCCGAATGGTTGTGGCCGCAGACAAAATAATCAAATTCGCGCTCTTGAGCCAAAGCGGTGGCAAAATCGAGGAGCCGAAGCGGTTCGGTGGTCATATCGACCGTTTTGTGCTTGCGGCTGAGGAGCGAGAAGCGCTTCATGATCGCGATGGCGAGGTCGGAGTGAAACGCCGTCAGGAGGCCGAGATTGAAGCGGTTCCGCACGAATCGGGCGAAAAGCTTGTAGCCGAGGTCGCCCTCGCCGAGGCCGTCGCCGTGCGCGAGCAGAAACAGCTTGCCTTCATGACGCGCCTCCTGCAGTCCGTAGCAGGTCTTGACGCCAAGCTCCTCATCGAAAAAAGTGCCGAGCCAGAAGTCGTGGTTTCCGGCGAACCAGGTCACCTCGACGCCGCTTCGCACAAGCCCTGAAAGCATACAGATGAAACGGGTGAAGCCTTTGGGAATCACATGGCGGAACTCCATCCAGTAGTCGAAAATGTCGCCGAGCAGGTAGAGCGAGCCGCCATTGCTGCGGATGATCGAAAAGAGTTTTTCGAGGCGCTCGTATTTCTCCTCTTCCGCCTGGGGTTCTTGCAGGCCAAGATGCAGATCGCTGAGAAAATAGAGTCCAGGCATCGCGTCGAGTCAACAGGTTCAGAGCACGAGGGAGAGCGCGATAACCGTCACCGGAATAAGAATGTTGTCCACCTCTTTCGGACTGACCCCCTCGACGATGGTGGCGGCGACGGCAATCATGGCAATTTTTCCGGGATTGTATGCTTCCGGGATGATCAGGTGAACAAAAAACAGGCCCGCGGCAAGACTTCCGACAAGAAATGCGAGGCTCCCCTCGACGCTCTTGTCAGAGAGCACCTTGTACTTTATCCTGCCCATTCTGGTGCCCACGATCGGCGCGAGACCGTCGCCCCAGCCAAGCATGGCCATCGCCAGCACGCCTGGGAGCTGTTTGTAGAAAATCGTGCCGCAGATCATCGCCACGATCACGAAATAGAGCGTACCCTTGAGCAGCTCGCGCTTGTCGCCGGTGCGGGTCATAGTCTTGACCGCCTGGTCGTCATCGGCGGCAAAAAGTCCCTTCTGGATCAAGAGAATCGTCCAGACGGCGAACACCGTGATGTTCAGGTAGCGCGACCACTCGCAATCGTGGAACAACGGCAGGAAAATGATGACTGAACCCGCGCAGATGTGGGTGATCTTGCGGCTGATGTCACGCGGCAGGCCGTGGTTGGTGACGAGCCAGTCCATCAGCGGCGGAACGCTGAAGACATAGACGAAGGTGAGCAGCATGACAAGGACGTTGTGCCACACCACTGGCAGGTCGAAAAAGGTCGAATCCATGGCTGTCATGACGCCTCCGTACAGTGAAGGTTAAGTTAGATGAGCTGAAACAGTGATGTTCGGGCAAATCATTGTCATCGTCTTGCGTCCGGTATTCATCGAAACAGAGGGGCGGAAACGGCATCCGCTCCGGTTGTCACAAAAAATCAGTTATGCATGTACTTTATGCCGACCAGCGCGGCGGCAAACATCTGGTTGGTGAGGAACAGAATGTTGTTGACCACCTGAAACCGCAGGAATGCGTTGTGCTCCTGCACTTCGCTCTTGCCGATGGCGTTGCCGAAACCGTCGTCCACCGCATGCTGCACGAGGGTGATGCCCGATTTGGGATCGCGATAGATCGGAATCTGGACGATGATGTTCAGCACGAGTCCGGCAACGATGCAGTACATCAGCGTGGTGAAGCCCCACATCCAGGCGCGCCAGGCAAAGACCGCGAAGACGAGGTCGATGATGATGAACGCCACGAGGAAGGTGTTCTTCGAGCCGATCAGCACGGTCAGGGATTTCATGCCCCCCTTGGCGTCGCCCTCCTTCGACTTGAAGTCGTTCATGACAATCAGCGCGATGGCCATGAAGAAGTTGAGTCCCGCCAGCCAGAGCACCTCAGGGCGAATCTCGCTGAAGAGCGCGTTGGCCGACAGATAGGTGATGAAGCCGTAGGAGAAGCCCACCGCCGGGCCGGAAAAGAAGATGTTCTTCTTGAGCTTGAAGGGGGGCGCGGAGTAGAGGTAGCCGACCACGAGACCCGCCAGAAGCGAACCGACGAAAAGCATGCCGCGCTCGCCGCCGATGTCCATGCCGATCAAGCTACTCAGCACCACGGCGATGACCAGCACGATGCTCCAGTTCCAGATCGCCTCCTTCTCGGTCAACCGTCCCGACGGAATCGGGCGGGTCGGCTCGTTGATCCGGTCGAGTTCGAGGTCGTAGTAGTCGTTCACCGACTGGCTGAAACCGGTGCCGAGCGGCCCGTAAAGCAAAAAGAGCGCCGTAAGCTTGAAATAGTCCTGGGGGGTCGCCTGCATCGCTCCCGAAGCCATGACGCCACCGGCAAGGCAGGGAAAGACGCTGATCCAGGTGACCGGATCGAGAATTTCGAGATGGGCCTTTACTTTATCGAGAAATCCATTGCTTGCTGCTGCCATGATGGGTGAAGTGGTAAAAACGGCGACCGTCCGGTTGAAATTGACTGCGATGGGCCTCCGGCGAGGGGATAGTTCGCACGATGAAGCGCCCGAGTATGTAAGGCGAATTTACGAATCCTGCTGAAATAATAACATCATATCGGGAACAATTATGACGGAAGTTACATCCGTCCCGTTCAGCGATTTCTCAGGCCGGTTTACGATACCGCCTCGCCGGTGAGGGTGGCCGAGGTTGCGCCGGTGATTTTCACCAGCAGCGTGTCGCCCGGATTGCATTGGCCCCGGCTGAAGACCACGGCGCGATTGGTCGCCGTCCGCCCCATGAGCTGCGACGGGGAGCGCTTGCTTTCGGCTTCGGCGAGCACCTCGACCGTTTTGCCGATCTCGCGCTGGTAAATCTCGCGTGACATGGTATTCTGCAACTCGATGATCTCCTGAAGCCGCCGCTTCTTGACCGCCTCGGGCACGTCGTCGGGCAAATTCCGCGCCGCCCAGGTGCCGGGGCGCACCGAGTAGTGGAACATGAACGACGAGTCGAAGCCGACAGCCTCCATGAGCGACAGGGTCTCCCGGTGCTCCTCCTCGGTTTCGGTGCAGAATCCGGCGATCAGGTCGGTGGTGATGGCCGCGTCGGGAATATGGCGGCGGATCATGGCGATCTTGCCGAGGTACGCCTCGCGAGTGTGGCCGCGCTTCATCAGGTCGAGCATCCGCGAAGAGCCGGACTGCACGGGAAGATGGATGTGGTTGCAAAGATTCGGACGGGCCGCGATCACCCTGACGAGCGACTCGGAGATGTCCTTGGGGTGCGAGGTGGTGAAGCGGATGCGCATCCGGGGCGCGGCGAGGCTCACCTCTTCGAGCAAAGCGGCGAAATCGAGGCCCTTTTCGGCGTCGCGCCACGAGTTGACGTTCTGGCCGAGCAGCGTCACCTCGCGGAACCCCGCCGCCGCGAGCGCCGCAACCTCCGCCACCACGCGCTCGCAGCCCACGCTACGCTCGCGCCCACGAGTCACCGGCACCACGCAGAAGGCGCAGTGGTTGTTGCAGCCGCGCATCACCGGCAGAAAGGCGCTGATCGTCCCCGTCCTGACGGGATCGATGCCTGCGTAGGTCTCCTGCTGATCATAGTCGAGTCGCGCAAGACGCTTCTCTTCCCGCAAGTTGGCGATGATGACGGGCAATTCGCGATAGTTGTCCGGCCCGACGATGAAATTGACGAAAGGATAGTCGCTGAAGACCCGCTCCCGCTCGAACTGCGGCACGCAGCCAAGTACGCCGATGATCAGCTCTATGCGGCGTCGCTTGCGCCCCTTGAGCTGCGTAAGGATATTACCAAGCCGCTCCTCCGCATTCTCGCGCACGGCGCAGGAGTTGAGCAGCACCACATCGGCGGCAGCCTCGTCAGCTACCGGGACGTACCCGCCCTCGACGAGAAGCGACGTAACGATCTCCGAATCCGCCTGATTCATCTGGCAGCCGAAGGTGTGGATGTAAAAGGATGGTGACATGCGGTTCATGAAATTGTATGGCGAGGCTGACGGCTCTGAGGTTTAAAATCGAAAGCGAAAGCGAACATGGTTGTCACTTCGGCAAGTAAAGAAGCAAAAACCCTGAAGTCGTCTTTCATTTTCTTGTCATTCTGTCGATTGGTGTCATGTCAATATCAAACAGCCTTGTGCATTCCCCGTCATAACAAGATTATTCGGACAAAAACCAATCATTCTCGATTGTAGGGACGGGTCTTGTGCCCGTCCTCTTCATCTGCCTGTTCATGGAAAGAAGCAGTGACTCCTGCTTAATATGGATCGCCACGCCACGACAAGTCGGGACTCGCGATGACGGGGGTCCGGGTTTCCGACGGAAAGCGACGGAACATTCCGATTGCAATTCGTTCGACAGTGATCAGCACCGACGCAGTGTCTCAACCTCCCGAAACAGCGAGAGGCGCGACCTCGTGACTGGCCCGGCGAACCGGGGTCATCACGAAACGCGCCTTTCTGGCAAACGGGTTGACAATCGAAGCTTCCAGTCGGAACCCGTCAGGCTCCGAAGTGCAGGTGGACGTACTTCTGGAGTTCAGCTTCGGCGTCCTCCTTGCACAGGCCACAGACCGTGCTGATCTTGGTATGCTCCTGAAGCTCGTAGAAGGTGCGTGCGCCTTCGAGCACCGCCTCCTCGATGTCGTGATCGGTCACGTTCATGCACTGACACACCGTGCGGGCCTGCACCTTCTTGACGCGGTCGCTCATGCCGTTGCGGATGAAGAAATCGTTGATCGCCGCCCGAAGCGCCTTGTCGCCAAGCACCGAGCAGTGAATCTTGTTCTCCGGCAGACCGCCAAGCTCCTTGGCCACCTCTTTCGGTGAAATATCGAACGCCTGGTCGAGGGTCATCCCCTTGACCATCTCGGAGAGGATCGAGGTGCTGGCAATCGCGCTGGCGCACCCGTAGGTTTTCCACTGACAGTCGCTGATCACCTCTTTCTCCTTGTCCACCTTGATGGCCACCATCATCTGGTCGCCGCACTGGAGGTTGCCCTCCATGCCGACGCCGTCGAAGGCGCTGGTGTCGGTGCCCTGAAGAATATTTTTCGGACTCTCGAAATGCTCCTTGAGTTTTTCGGTATATGCCCATTCGCCTGACTGAAGCATTGGTATCTCCTTTTATGCTTTGATATATGCAGTTGACATGTTTCTGATTCGTTCAATGACGCCCGGCAGGACTTCAAGCAGATATTCGACCTCCTCGACCGTCGTGGTGCGCCCCATGCTGATGCGGATCGAGCCGTGCGCACGCTCGGCATCGACGCCGGTGGCGAGCAGCACGTGCGACGGATCGAGCGAACCCGACGCGCACGCCGAGCCGGTCGAGACCGCGATTCCGGCGAGATCGAGATAGAGCAGGATCGACTCCCCCTCCGCGCCGGGGAAGGAGACGTTGAGCGTGTTCGGCACCGAATCGACCGGATGGCCGTTGAAGAGCGCCTCGTCGATGCGCTCGCCGATCCCGTTGCGCAGCATCTCGCGGAACCCGATCAGCCGCTCCGCCTCGGCCTCCATCTCGGCATTGCGCATATCGACCGCCATCGCCAGGCCCATAATGCCGAGGGTATTCTCTGTGCCCGCCCGGCGGCCCCGCTCCTGGTGACCGCCGCGGATGAAGGGGCAGTAGGGCGTACCCTTGCGGACGTACAACGCGCCGATCCCTTTCGGACCGTAAATCTTGTGACCGGAGATGGTCAGAAAATCGACGCCGAGCAGGTTCACATCGACCGGCACCTTGCCGAACGCCTGCACGGCGTCGGTGTGCATCAGCGCGCCGTACTGGTGCGCGAGCTTGCTGATCGACGCGATGTCCTGAATCGTGCCGATCTCGTTGTTGGCCATCATGACCGACACGAGTCCAACGCCGCCCCCCTTCAACTGCGCTTCGAGCTGGTCGAGATCGACCTTGCCAAACCCGTCCACATCGAGATAGCTTACATCGACGCCGCGATGCACGAGGCACTCCGAGGTTTCGAGCACGCAGGGGTGCTCGATGCGGCTGGTCACGATCTTCGGGCGCATTCCCGGAAAGCACTGCCCCGAGCCGCACGCAAAGAGCGACAGCACGGTGTTGTTGGCCTCCGAGCCGCTGCCGGTGAAGACGATCTCCCCCTCGTGGGCGCCCATGAATGCCGCCACGCGGCCACGCGCATCCTCGACGTTTGCGCGGGCCTCGCGGCCAAATGCGTGCATGCTCGACGGATTGCCGAACATCTCCATCGCCGCTACCAGCTCCTTCTTCACCTCGGGGTGCAGTGGCGTAGTGGCATTATTATCGAAGTATATCTGTCTCAATGACATAACTGGTTTCTGAATTTCGGTGATATTTGCCGCAAGCAGTTCAAATATAAGGTTATTACCCATGAACACCCATGCAGGAAGATAAGGTTCCTCGCATTAAATAATCATGGACTAAAATAGTCCTCTTTACACAAAAAAGCAAATAAAGAGAGAAAAGAACGGGATTTGAGGAAATCGCAGAGTCAGAAACGCCCGCTGAGGTAGAGGAATGCCAGCCCGATCAGCACGGCCGTCGCCGCCGCGACAGCCACGACCAGCACTCTGCGACCGTTGCCTTTGGACGAAGGCGCAACGTCCCGCGAACCTGGCGTCACCGCCTGCGCGGAAGGCCGCGTTGAAAAGCGGGATGCGGGAATGCCGAGTTCTTTTCGTGATGCTTCGAGCAGGGCATCGTCGCCAACGCCAAGTTCAGCAGCGTATTTCTTCAGATAGGAAAAAACGTACAGCGGCGGTACAAAGGTTAGATCACCCTCTTCGATCTTTTCGATATGGGTTTCGCGGATATTGATCTGGCGGGAGATGTCTTCGACGGTGAGATCCCTCCGAACGCGAGCTTGCCTGAGCGCCTGAACAAGCCGCTCGAGGGAACTTCGGTCCAAAGTCTCTTCGGGCATTGGAGGGAAATACTTTTTTGTGACGAAAACAGCATCGAAGTATTTCTCAATTTAATAAACAACAACCTGTTGGCCCAATAGTAACACGATGAATTCCTTCACCATCTGCCTCGATCAAGTAAATATTTACATTGATTTTTAAAGCATTTTTCAGTTCAATCAGCGTAAACTATAAAACCAATCGGCGAATCACGCCATAGGGATTACAGTATAATGGCCAGCCAGATACCGCAACGATCACTCAGCGCCATAAGAGCCGAGCCACAGCCATGCGTGGCTGCCGGGCGTACCGCTTTTCTTTGATGCTTTTTGCAGTATATCCGAGCCGGAGGATTCCCCATCCAGCCCATTTTTCATCACTGTTTTCAGGGCGGATTTTTCATTGTCCGCCATCGGTTTCCATGAAAGAAACACCTGGTCAGCAGGATGAAACAGCTTGTGAATCATAGCACGCTCGGGAGTCGATGCATCGAAAAAGAGAGCGTCACCCTGCAGTTTGACGGATGAATAGACGAGCGCTTCACCGGCTGACAGGAGCCATGAAACGCGATGATCGCGTCCCAGCATCGGCCCGCGTCCGAGCAGATGGAACGGCTCCGCCTGTTGCGAAACAAAGATGAGCTGCCGGTATCCGCCGAGACGCTCACCCATCGATTGCAAGAGCGTATCGGTCAGCCAGCGGCGATCCGCATCGGCGGCAAGCGCGGATTCGGGGTTCGAACCGGCAGCGGACAACCGCTGGCGCAATGCGCTGAAGCGAGCTTTGACCTCCGCGCCCGGAACTTTTGCGGTGACAATCTGCATCTCCCGGCCAGCGACCATCATCGAGGTTGAAAGCGAATCGCGAAGGATGAACTTGACCAGCGCCTGGTCGGGCCGGAGGTTTTTCTGAAGCGTGCGCAGAGTGAGCGGCTGGGGCTGCAACCGCACAGGAAGCGTGGGATCAACCTTGGCCGCTTCGGCGATCAGCTCGATCAGCCGCCCCTGCTTCTCCCGGATCGCCTTGTCGGCGACCGAAGCGAACTCGAAACCTTTGCCATCCGCGACCATCGTGATCTTGCGCTGGAGCAGTCCCGATATGTCATGCGTCAGTTCGATAATCTCGTTCTGCATGGCCTCCTTGCCCGGCGGCAGGCGGAGTTCGGCGATATTGGCCTGAATCTGGCGCTGCTGCTCCAGATAATCGCCGAGGGCGCTCACGTCGAAAAGCTCGGTGTAGCGCCTTTCGGCAGCCAGAAGATCGCCAAGCTCTCCGGCGGCCCCGCGTTCGAGAG
>JAAXWU010000214.1 GCA_013334855.1 Chlorobaculum sp.
GAGCCGCCGGAATCCGAGCGCCGGGCGGGCCGCCTCGATCACCTCGTCCCAGGCGTATCCGCGAGGCGAGGTGATGAAATAGTCCTCGCCAGCCGCCCGCTCCGAGTCGAGCGCCAGCACGATGCCGCGTATCAGCTCATCGACATGGATCATGCTGAAGCGCTGCCGCTTGCCGGAACCCGCCGAGAGCAGATACCCTTTTTTCATCATGGTAAACACTTCGAGGATGTCGCGGTCTCCCGGCCCGTACACGGCTGGCGGGCGAACGATGGTGAGCGGAACGCTACCGGCGCACCGCCGTGCGGCCTCTTCGCCGAGCAGCTTGCTGCGCCCGTAGGCGCTGACCGGATGCGGGCGGTCAGACTCCCGGACGCCCGGCGAGGCGGACGTTGCTGGCCCGATGGCCGCCAGCGACGAGACAAGCAGAAAACGTTTGAGACCCGGATTGTGCCGTTTCACCGCTTCAAGCAGGTGTTCGACCGGCTTCACATTGCCCTCGGCGAATCCTGCCTCATCGGCCGCCTTGGTCACGCCAGCAAGGTGGATGATCGCGGCCACGCCCGCGACGGCCCTGCCGAGCGCCTCTGCGTCGCCGTACGCGGCGCGGGCCTCCTCGATGGCTGCGCCATGAGACGATGATCCCGTGCGGCTTTCGGGCCTGAGCAGCACCCGCACCCGGCGACCCTGAGCCACGAGAGCATCGACCGTTCTCGAACCGATAAAACCGGTCGAACCTGTTACCAGAATCACGCCATCCATGAACACCATCCTCTTTTTTCAATGATTGTCCTGCTGTTCTGCCTGGGCATACCAACAGGGCCTCTCTTTGGCAAACGGACAAAAAACGCCCACCTGTTTATCAAAAAAAGGAAAATTTTAATACATTTCTGATTCATAGCTAAATTCGCGATGCCGAGGCAGCCTTGCTGAACAGGATTGCGGAAAAGAGCCATCATCAATTTCAAGTCCCCGACGAGAACGTGGAAGTAAAACCGCAAACAGTGGAAAAAACAAAAGATATATTCAAGAAGTGTGTTGATTTCACCCTTGCCGACGAAATCAAGGCGCTGGGAGTATACCCTTTCTTCCGCCCCATAGATGACTCCGAAGGGCCTGTCGTCTCTATCGAGGGCCGGAAATTCGTGATGGCCGGCTCCAACAACTATCTTGGACTGACCGCCGAACCGAGCGTCAAGCAGGCTTCGATCGAGGCGATAAAAAAATACGGCACAAGCTGCTCCGGATCACGCTACATGACTGGAACCGTGCGCCTCCACATCGAACTCGAAGAGCAGCTCGCCGACTTTTTCGAAAAAGAGCGCTGTCTGCTTTTCAGCACCGGCTACCAGACCGGCCAGGGCATCATCCCGACCATCGTGCAGCGCGGCGAGTACGTCGTCACCGACCGCGACAATCACGCCAGCCTCGTAGCTGCGACGATCATGGCGATAGGCGGCGGCGCAAATCAGGCGCGCTACCGGCACAACGATATGGCCGACCTCGAACGGGTGCTCCAGACCATCCCCGAAAGCGCGGGCAGACTGATCGTCTCGGATGGCGTCTTTTCGGTCTCCGGCGAAATAGTCGATCTTCCCAAACTGGTAGAACTGGCCAAAAAATACAATGCCCGGATTGTCATCGACGATGCCCATGCCGTTGGCGTCATCGGCAAGGGCGGACGCGGTACGCCATCCGAATTCGGACTGGTTGACGAGGTTGACCTGATCATGGGCACCTTCTCAAAAACCTTCGGTTCGCTTGGCGGTTACGTTGTTGGCGAACGCTCGGTGATCAACTACATCAAGCACTCCGCCGCGTCGCTCATCTTCAGCGCCTCGCCGACTCCGGCCAGCGTGGCTGCGGTGCTGGCGACCCTCAAGATCATCAGGGAGCAGCCGCAACTGACCGAGCGCCTGATCGCCAACACCGATTACGTCCGGCAGGGATTGCTGAAGGCTGGATTCACGCTCATGCCGTCGCGCACGGCAATCGTGACCGTGCTGATCGCCGATCAGATGAAAACCCTCTATTTCTGGAAAAAGCTCTTCGAAGCTGGCGTCTATGTCAACGCCTTCATCAGGCCCGGCGTGATGCCCGGTCACGAGGCGCTGAGGACGAGCTTCATGGCGACTCACGAAAAAGAGCATCTCGACAAGGTCATCACCGAATTTTCGACCATTGGACGGGAACTTGTCGTTATATAAAACGTTAAGTGAATTAACGCTCTGTATATTAAAAGCCCTGCGAAATCCGTGGGGCTTTTTTTTGCGACAGAACGAGCCGCTAAAGCAATCCATTCCTTGGAGTTTGCATCGATTCACCTTAGATTTACTACGTTCAGCACGTCCTGTAATACGAAGCGATGATGCGTACGATCAGACACACCGATAGCCACCCTCTTGTGCCGATGAGCAGCAGCGGAACGCAGCAGTCCACGACTGTCCGCTGGAAGTTTTTGCCCAACAACGCTCACACAACCCAACACACACACTCATGAAAAAGCAGCAGGCAAAGGGTTCAGGCATGAAGAGGCTCGCCTTGTCGGTGACGTTTCTTGCTTCGTCGCTGGCTCCACTGACGACCTGGGGCGCGGATGGCGTACTCAGAGGCCGCGTCACGGACAAATCAGATGGTGAAGGCGTCGTCGGCGCGGCGGTTTC